>NZ_JBFODD010000031.1:0-1766 GCF_040908115.1 Aeromonas sp. R7-1
CCTGTCACTTCGTCCATGGCCCCTTCAGCGGTCTGCGCCAGAGAGATGCCATCGTTGGCGTTGCGGTTGCCCTGGTCCAGGCCGTTTACCTGGGAGGTCAGACGGTTGGAGATCTGCAGACCCGCCGCATCATCCTTGGCGCTGTTGATGCGCAGGCCGGAGGCCAGACGGGTGTAAGAGGTATCCAACGACTTGGTGGTGTTCATCAAGTTACGCTGGGCGTTCAGTGATGAAGTGTTGGTGTTGATAAACATGGCCATAAAAGATTTCTCCTGATGAACAAGAAACTGCGGGTCCTGCTTGCATCAAGCGAGTCAGAATCCCACCGTTCAGATGGACAGATTGAACGGTCTATCTCATCTGGCGGGCCCTCTGTTTGAACGGACGTCGAACCCGCAGTCGCGCAAATGTTGGATTTCCGAACACCCTTCAATTTGCTTCATCATCTGTAACGGCAGCCCTGCCGGAAGCTTTAGGAAAATACTTGCCGCTTTTGGCGACCCAGGTGGCAAAGTACCTCCTCCCTTGATGCAGAAATAGCCGGAGAGAATATTGCCGTGGTGAGTCTGGCAATCAGACAACCATGAGCGGAGTGGAAAGATAACGTCACATTCGATGCTGCGGGTTAGTCGTGGCTGGTTGTGAGTCATCATGAGGCAAGACGGACCGGGACTATCGCGAGGTATCGGTCCAGGAGAATATCATCGTGCATACTACCTTACCGATGATCATCACTTGAGCTGTGGCAAACGCCACAACTGCCTATCGCAAGCAGAAAGACAGGGGCTAAATAAAAAAGGAAGCATAAAATGCTTCCTTTTTAGACCTAGGTGGCATGGACAGCCGCCCTGTCATATGTCATCAGCCCAGAAGCGACAGAGCCGACTGCGGGCGCTGGTTGGCCTGAGCCAGGATGCTGGAAGCCGCCTGTTGCAGGATGTTCTGCTTGGTCATGTTGGCGGTTTCGGTGGCGAAGTCTGCATCACGGATACGGGAGCGAGCGGCAGAGACGTTTTCCGAGATATTGGACTGGTTGCGAATGGTCGAATCCAGCCGGTTCTGCACCGCACCCAGCTCGGCACGCTTGCTGTCCACGATACCCAACATGGAATCGACGGCGGCCAGTACGTTTTGCGCATTAGTCTGAGTACTGATACTGATGCCACCCGCACTACCACTCAAGAAGATGGTGCTCACGGCAAGAGTGCCACCGCTCGCTGCCGTCACAGTAGTGTTCGCTGCAGCAGAAATACCGGAAATGCTAAAACCCCCAGCTTGAGAAAGGCTGAAGCTGATGGTCTGGTTGGCATCCGCCCCTACCTGGAAGCTGCCATTGTAGTTTCCATCCAGCAGCTTGGTGCCAGCGAAGGTGGTATCGGTGGAGATGCGGTTGATCTCGGAGCCCAGCTGATCCACTTCCTTCTGCAGAGCTTCGCGATCCTTGGCGGAGTTGGAGCCGTTGGCAGATTGTTGTGCCAGAGTACGCATGCGTTGCAACATGCCTGTCACTTCGTCCATGGCCCCTTCAGCGGTCTGCGCCAGAGAGATGCCATCGTTGGCGTTGCGGTTGCCCTGGTCCAGGCCGTTTACCTGGGAGGTCAGACGGTTGGAGATCTGCAGACCCGCCGCATCATCCTTGGCGCTGTTGATGCGCAGGCCGGAGGCCAGACGGGTGTAAGAGGTATCCAACGACTTGGTGGTGTTCATCAAGTTACGCTGGGCGTTCAGTGATGAAGTGTTGGTGTTGATAAACATGGCCATAAAAG
>NZ_JBFODD010000032.1:0-123485 GCF_040908115.1 Aeromonas sp. R7-1
CTGACCCCATGCCGAACTCAGAAGTGAAACGCTGTAGCGCCGATGGTAGTGTGGCATTCGCCATGCGAGAGTAGGACACTGCCAGGCACCCAATTTTAGATTACGCATTGAGCGTGGTCTTTACCGGTTAGTGTGCTGATATGGCTCAGTCGGTAGAGCGCATCCTTGGTAAGGATGAGGTCCCCAGTTCGATTCTGGGTATCAGCACCATTTTCAAGCAGTACAGCTTTTGCCTGACGGCAATAGCGCCGTGGAACCACCTGATCCCATGCCGAACTCAGAAGTGAAACGCGGTAGCGCCGATGGTAGTGTGGCATTCGCCATGCGAGAGTAGGACACTGTCAGGCACCTATTCAGAAGAGGCCTCCCATGCGGGAGGCCTTTTTGCATTTCTGTCCTCCCGCCTCAATTCCCTGCTTCTATTTCAGTAAAAATGCTGGGCTATCAAGGGATTGCTCGTTACTCTTTAGCCGTTGCCCGATGAACACGTGATGCTGCCTGCGAGGTATTGATGGCTACGTTGAAGGAAATTGCACAGGAGGCGGGGGTATCGCTTGCTACCGTATCCCGTGTGCTGAACGAGGATCCCAGCCTGAGCGTCAAGGACGAGACCAGGCAGAAGATCTTCGAGATTGCCGAGCGGCTGGAGTACAAGACCAGCAGCGCCCGCAAAGGGGTGCACAAGAGCAAGCTGCAGCTCCTGGCTGTCTACGCCTATCCCCAGAGCACCGAGGTCAACGACCCTTATTATCTGGCCATCCGCTATGGCATCGAGACCCAGTGTACCCGCCTCAACATCGAGCTGGCCCACTGCTACAACGGTGCCGAGGGGCGTGAGCTCTCTGCCGTCGATGGCATCCTGGTCATCGGCCATCTGCCGGAAGAACGGCTGGCCGTGCTGCGCGGCCTGTCTGCCCAGCTGGTGTTCGTGGATTGCCGCTCTCAGGGCGATTTTGACTCGATTGACGTGGATCTGGCACTCATCAGCCAGCAGGTAGTGGACTTCTTCATCGCCGAGGGCCATCAGCGCATCGGCTATATCGGTGGCCAGGATGATGGCCCGGATCTGCGGGAACTCGCCTTTCGCGATTATGGCCAGCGGCTTGGCGTGGTACAGGAGAGCGACCTCTATCGCGGAGACTTCTCCAGCGCTTCCGGCTACAAGCTGGCGAAGGAGATGCTGGCCGGGGATTGGCCCAAGGCGCTGTTCGTGGCCTCCGACTCCATCGCCATCGGCGTGCTGCGTGCCATCCACGAGAAGGGACTGGCGATTCCCCAGCAGATCGAGCTTATCAGCGTCAACGATATCCCGACCGCCAAGTTCACCTTCCCGCCGCTCTCCACGGTGCGGATCCACTCCGAGTTGATGGGCTCCCAGGGGGTCAACCTGCTGGTTGAGCGGCTGCGTGACGAGCGGGATATCCCGCTGCGGGTGCTGGTACCGAGCAAATTGACCCTGCGTGGTACTACACGATAATTTTAGTAAAACACCTATGTTTTTAGTCGCGCCATCTTGCGGTGGCGCAACACATCTCCCAAGCAAATCTCTTTCCCATCTCTTCCAGCAAACTCATATCATATTGTTTTATAATTGATTTAATTACAGTTCAGCCTACTGCTATCAACATCCATGCCACTCATTCATATCTTGCTCTCCTTTATCTCCCGCTTCTGATCTCGCTCACAAAACCATCTGTTCATTGTGATCAGGTTAAAACTTTACCTATCTAGAGCTGATATTTAGTAAATGTCTATCTAGAGTTTACCCAGTTAACGTTGCCTTGTTCCGGGAGGACATGTGAATAACTGGGAAAACGTCCAATTCGTTGGTGAAAACAGGCTGGCTCCGCGCGCCTACTTCTTCTCTTATGCCGACCACGGGCTGGCGGCCACCATGCAGCGCGAGCTGAGCCGCCGTTTTCTGAGCCTGAGCGGCCAGTGGCAGTTCCACTACTTCGACCATCCCCTGCAGGTGCCGGAGGCCTTCTATCACAGCCCCATGAGCGAGTGGGGCCAGATCACCGTGCCCAACATGTGGCAGATGGAAGGACATGGTCAGCTGCAGTACACCGACGAGGGTTTTCCCTTCCCCATCGATGTGCCCTTCGTGCCGACCAACAACCCCACCGGCGCCTATCAGCGCAGCTTCACGCTGAGCCCGGCCTGGGACGGCGAGCAGGTGATCATGAAGTTTGACGGGGTGGAGACCTACTTCGAGGTCTATGTGAACGGCCAGTATGTCGGCTTCAGTAAGGGGAGCCGTCTCACCGCCGAGTTCGATATCAGTGCCTACGCCAAGGTTGGCGAAAACCTGCTGTCGGTGCGGGTGATGCAGTGGGCGGACTCCACTTACATCGAAGATCAGGACATGTGGTGGATGGCGGGTATCTTCCGCGACGTCTACCTGGTGGGCAAACCGGCGGTCCATGTGCAGGACTTCTTCATCCAGACCGCGCTGGCTGACGACAACCAGAGCGCCACCCTGAGCTGCGATATCCAGCTGGAAAATCTGGGGGCGGCTGCCCGTGACCACCGTCTGGTCTGGTCGCTGCTGGATCAGGGCAGCGAGATCGCCAGCGGCTCGCTCGACCATCTCGCCATCGATGGCAAGTGTGATTGCCGCTTCACGCTGGATCTGGCCAACCCCCATCTGTGGAGCGCCGAAGATCCTTACCTCTACCAGCTGCAGCTCTCCCTCTACAACGCTCAGGGGGATCTGCTGGAAGTGATCCCGCAGCGGGTCGGGGTGCGTGAAATCACCGTCAAGGATGGCCTCTTCTACGTCAACGGCCACTACCTCAAGCTGCACGGGGTGAACCGTCACGACAACGATCACCTCAAGAGCCGTGCGGTCGGCATGGATCGTGTTGAACGCGATATCGTGCTGATGAAGCAGCACAACCTCAACTCGGTGCGCACCGCCCACTACCCGAACGACCCGCGTTTCTACGAGCTGTGCGACCAGTACGGTCTGTTCGTGATGGCGGAGACCGACGTGGAGACCCACGGTTTTGCCAACGTCGGCGATCTCAGCCGCATCACCGATGATCCCTTCTGGGAGCCGGTGTTCGTGGACAGGATCGAGCGCCACGTGCACGCCCAGAAGAACCACCCCTCCATCATCATCTGGTCGCTGGGCAACGAGTCCGGCTACGGCTGCAACATCAGAGCCATGTACCAGTGCTGCAAGGGGATCGACCCGACCCGGCTGGTGCACTACGAAGAGGATCGCGATGCCGAGGTGGTGGACGTGGTGAGTACCATGTATTCCCGCGTCTCCCAGATGAACTGCTTCGGCGAGTTCCCGATGGAGAAGCCGCGCATCCTCTGCGAATACGCCCACGCCATGGGCAACGGCCCGGGTGGCCTCAGCGAATATCAGCAGGTGTTCGACCGTCATCCCCACATTCAGGGCCACTACATCTGGGAGTGGTGCGATCACGGCATTCTGGATCAGGACGAGCAGGGCCGCCCGGTCTACAAGTACGGCGGCGACTACGGCGACTACCCCAACAACTACAACTTCTGCATGGATGGCCTCATCTACCCGGATCAGACCCCGGGGCCGGGCCTGCGCGAATACAAGCAGGTGATCTGCCCGGTCAAGGTGCGCGCGCTGGATCTGGCGAGCGGCAAGCTGGAAGTGGAAAACCGCTACTGGTTCTCCACTCTCGACGACATCCGCCTGCTGGTCGAGGTGAAGGCCGAAGGCGAACTGCTGGCCAGCCAGCAAATCCGGCTGGAAGGGGTGGCCCCCGGTGCCACCACTGAGCTGCAACTCGAACTGCCATCCCTCGATAGGCGGGAAACCTTCGTCCAGCTGCGGGTCATCAAGGCCACAGCTACCTGCTACAGCGCGGCGGAGCACGAACTGGGTCAGTACCAGTTCCAGCTGAAGGAGTCGACTCGTCAGCTGCAGCCCTTTGCCAATCCCAATGCCACAGCATTGCAGATTGCCGACGAGCGGCTCGCGCTGACCTTGAGCGGCAGCGGCTTCGCCCTGCGCTTCTCACGCCTCGACGGCAAGCTGGTGAGCTGGCAGCAGGATGGTATCGAGCTCATCGAGCGAGCCCCACGCCTCACCTTCTTCAAGCCGATGATCGACAACCACAAACAGGAGTACGAGAGCCTGTGGCACCCGAACCACCTGCAGATCATGCAGGAACACTTCCGCACCTTAAGCTGGCGTCAGCTGGGCGAGGCGGTCGAGGTGACGGTGGAGAGCCTGATCGCGCCGCCGGTGTTCGACTTCGGCATGCGCTGCCGCTACGTCTACACCCTTAGCCCGAACGGCCAGCTGCATGTGGCGCTGTCCGGTCAGCCCTACGGCGGTTATGACGACATCATCCCCAAGATCGGCTTCGAGCTGGGCATTCGTCAGGATCTCGACCGGGTGCACTACTACGGCATGGGGCCGGGCGAAAACTATCAGGACAGCCGCCAGAGCAACTGGATCGACAGCTTCCAGAGCACAGTTAGCGAGATGTGGGAGCACTACCCCTTCCCGCAGGACAACGGCAACCGCCAGCAGGTGCGCTGGGCGACCCTGACCAACCGCCACGGCGCCGGTCTCTACGTGCGGCCCGATGCCCCCATCAACCTGAGCGTCTGGCCCTACAGCTGGGAGCATATCCACGCGGCGCAGCACATCAACGAGCTGGAACCGAGCGGTTATCTCACCCTCAATCTGGATCACAAGGTACTGGGGCTCGGCTCCAACTCCTGGGGCTCCGAGGTGCTGGACTCCTGGCGGGTGCGATTCGAGCCATTCAGCTTCGGCCTGACCCTGCTGCCCATCGCCCGTGGCAACCTCAATCCGGCTGCGCTGGCCGGGCTCGATCTCACCATCAACGGCGGGAGGAACCTCGCATGATCACCCTGGACAACCTGACCCTGTTCAAAAACATCTACCGGGAGGGCAAGAAGTGGGGCCGCTGCGTGGAGGCCATCAACAACCTGCCAAACCTCAAGCCCGGCATCTGCCACTCCATCGGTGACTCCCTCACCTACCGCTTGCAGGAGGGGGCCAGCCCGGCCACCTCCCTGTTCGAGGGGCAGCGCCGCTACTTCGACGTCCACTACTACCTGGAAGGGGAAGAGACGGTGGAGTGGGCTGCCAAGTCGGATCTGCGGGTCGAGCAGGGCTATGACGACACCACAGACCGCGAGTGGCTGGCAGGTGAGGTGCGTGAGCGCCAGCAGGTGGGCAACGGTCAGGTGGTGATCTTCGAGAACGACGAGGCTTACCGGTTCGTCGGCGACGGGCCGGTGCGCAAGGTGATCATCAAGGTCACCGTCGAAGGCGGCTACTTCAAAAACAAATAACAAGCCGCCGGTTCTGCACTGACAAAGCCGGAAGGGCGGGGCTCACCCTACAACCCATGCCCCGCTCTTTCGCGAGATAACTACAGGTCTGGAGATGCACCATGTCTGATTCCAAACGCAATACGATAGGCAAGTTTGGTCTGCTGTCGCTCACCTTCGCGGCGGTATTCAGCTTCAACAACGTCATCAACAACAACATCGAAATCGGTCTGGCCTCGGCCCCGATGTTCTTTCTGGCTACCATTTTTTACTTCATTCCGTTCTGCCTGATCATTGCGGAATTTGTGTCACTGAATAAGAACTCCGAAGCAGGCGTCTATGCCTGGGTGAAGAGCTCCCTCGGCGGTCGCTGGGCCTTTATCTCCGCCTACACCTACTGGTTCGTGAACCTCTTCTTCTTCACCTCCTTGCTGCCGCGGGTTATCGCCTACGCCTCCTATGCCTTCCTCGGCTACGAGTACATTCTCACTCCGGTGGCGACCACGGCCTTGAGCATGGTGCTGTTTGCCTTTGCCACCTACGTCTCCACCAACGGCGCCAAGATGCTCGGCCCCATCACCTCTGTGACCTCGTCCCTGATGCTGCTGCTGACCCTCTCCTACATTCTGCTGGCGGGTGCGGCACTGGTGGGCGGCGTGCAACCGGCTGACCCCATCACGGTAGAGGCCATGGTCCCCGATTTCAGCTGGGCCTTCCTCGGCATCACTACCTGGATCTTTATGGCAGCCGGTGGCGCCGAGTCGGTGGCGGTCTACGTCAATGACGTGAAAGGGGGCTCCAAATCCTTCGTGAAGGTGATCATCGTCGCCGGGATCTTTATCGGGGTGCTCTACTCCATCGCATCGCTGTTGATCAACGTGTTTGTTCACAGTGACACCCTGAAATATACCGGCGGCTCGGTGCAGGTGTTCGAGGGGCTGGCGGCCCATTTCGGCTTGCCGGAGATCCTGATGAACCGCTTCGTTGGGCTGGTCTCCTTCACCGCCATGTTCGGCTCCCTGCTGATGTGGACCGCGACCCCGGTGAAGATCTTCTTCTCCGAGATCCCGGCCGGCATCTTCGGCAAGAAGACCGTCGAGCTGAACGAGAACGGCGTGCCCGCCCGTGCAGCCTGGATCCAGTACCTCATCGTGCTTCCGCTGATGGTGATCCCGACTCTGGGCTCCAACACAGCGCAGGATCTGATGAACACCGTCATCAACATGACCGCCGCCGCCTCCATGCTGCCGCCGCTGTTCATCATGCTGGCCTACCTCAATCTGCGGCTGAAGCTCGACCACCTGCCGCGGGAGTTCAAGATGGGGTCGCGCACCACCGGCATCGCCGTGGTCTCGGTGCTGATCGTCCTCTTCTCGGTGGGCTTCCTCGCCTCCACCTTCCCGACCGGCGCCGACATCATGACCATCGTCTTCTACAACGTCGGCGGGATCGTGATTTTCCTCGGCTTCGCCTGGTGGAAATACAACAGATACGAGGCCTCCCTCAGCGCCGAGGCGCGCGCGAAAGAGGCCGAGCCAGCGGCGCAGGTCGTCATCCAGCCGTCATGACCCCATCAAACCGGGTGGCCGTTGGCCACCCGCAAACCGTTGAACCAGAAAAGGAAAAGAGCATGAGCGAGACGATCGAGTTTGCCGAATTCAAGCGGGTCGAGATGAAGGTGGGCAAGGTGCTGGAGGTGGTGCGTCACCCCGGGGCCGACAAACTCTACATCGTCCAGATAGACGTGGGTGGCGAGCGGCCGCTGCAGACTGTCACCAGTCTGGTGCCCCACTACCGCGAAGAGGAGCTGATGGGCAGCGAGGTGGTGGTACTGACCAATCTCAAGCCCACCCGAATGCGCGGCGAGCGATCCGAGTGCATGTTGCTCTGCGCCGAGGCCCCGGACGAGAGCCAGAGCGTGCTGTTGCAGCCGCGGGTGCCGATGGCGCCGGGCACTCCGATCGTCTGACTGGTATTGCGAGCCGGTGCGGGAGACGGCACCGGTTCACCAACGAGGCTGTCCACGCGGCCCGATCATAACAAGAGAGTAAAGCGCGGGGCCGACAGACCCTTGCCGAACACATCACAGAGTCACAGCGTTACCCGCAGGGAACGCGAGTCCACTGGAGGACACCATGTCTGAATCCGTACGCGGCACCATAGGCAAGTTTGCCTTGTTGTCGATGACCTTTGCCGCCGTGTTCAACGTGCGCAACATCGTCAACAACAACATCGAGCTGGGGCTCAGCTCCGCCCCCATCTTCCTGCTGGCGACCATCGTCTACTTCATCCCGTTCGTCTTCATCATCGCCGAGTTCGTCTCGGCCAATAAAAACTCCGAGTCGGGGATGTACGACTGGCTTAAAAAACCGCTCGGCACCCGGATGGCCTATCTGGGCTCGTTTCTCTACTGGTTCGTGAACCTGTTCTGGTTCGTTTCCCTGCTGCCCAACGTCATCGCCTACGCCTCCTACGCCATGCTGGGCTATGAGTACAGCTTCTCGCCCATGGTCACCTCAGTCATTTCCATCGTGCTGTTTGCGGCGGCGACCCACATCTCCACCAAGGGGGCGAGCTGGCTCGGCAAGATTGCCGAAATAGTGGCCTACGGCGTCTTTGCCCTGTTCGCCATCTATGTGCTGGGCGCCCTGATGGCTTTGAGTGGCGATCATGTACCCGCCCAGCCCATCACCCTGGAGGCGATGACCCCTACCGTCAACTGGGCGACGCTCGGCATCATGTGCTGGATCTTCCAGGCGGCGGGCGGTGCCGAGACGGCGGCGGCCTACCTCAATGACGTGAAGGGGGGCCAGAAGTCCTTTATCAAGGTGATCATCAGTGCCGGTATCGTCATCGGTGCCATGTATGCGGTCGGTTCCCTTTTGGTGAACGTGTTCGTGCCGCGCGAGAGCCTCACCTATGCCGGCGGCATGGTGGAGATCTTCACCGGCATGGCGCAGTACTTCCAGCTGTCGGAAGCGCTGGTGGGCCGCTTCGTCGGCGTGGTGCTGTTTATCGCCATGTTCGGCTCCATGATGATGTGGACCTCGGCCCCGGTGAAGATCCACTTCTCCGAGATCCCGCAGGGGGTTTACGGCGAGAAGACCACCCAGCTCAACGAGCATGGCGTGCCGGTGCGCGCCGCCTGGTGGCAGTTTGTCTTCGTGTTCGTGATGCTGGTGGTCAACGGCTTCGGTTCCGAGTCGGTGCAGCAGATGATGAACACCGCCATCAACCTCACTGCCGGCACCGCCATGTTGCCGCCGATCTTCATCATGGTGGCCTACTTCGTGTTCCGCTGGAAACATGACGACACCCCGCGCGAGTTCCGCATGGGATCGCGCACCTTCGGGATGGGCGTGGTGTCGGTGCTGATCGCCATCTTCGTGGTGAGCATGAGCGCCTCCGCCTTCCCGGCCGGGGTGGATCTGGTGCGCGCCTTCTTCATCAACGTCTTCATGACCGCGGTCTTCTCGGCGCTGGCCTACTGGTGGATCTCCCGCTTCGAGAAGCGCCAAGCCCGCAAGCTCGGTGGCAATGAGAAGAAAGCGGGCAGCGGCCCCCTGGCCAGCCAGCGCTGACCGGCATGTGGCAAACAGGAGACGGGCGACCAGGGTCGCCCGTTTTTTGTTGGCCGGATCCGGGGCCGGAGGGGCAAATTCGTTTAGTTTTGCTGTGAGAATGTGCGTTATCGTTTAACAAAATGAAACAAATGAGGCTGCCGCTCAACTTTGCACCACAGGGTGTTCGGGGTAAGCTTGTCCCTTCGTATCCGGGGTCGCAGTCTGATGACGCCTTCCCCGTGCCCTGTCGTCCCCTCCCGTGCGGGACGCGCTTTCTCTGGAGACTCTCCGTGCGTCTGGATCCTTTTACCTCTGTGCTGATTGCCGTGGTGGCCCTGGCCTCCTTCTTCCCCTGCGAGGGGCAGGTAGCCGTCTGGTTCGGTCTGCTGACCAAGCTGGCGGTGGCGCTCTTGTTCTTCATGCATGGCGCCAAGCTGTCGCGCCAGAACCTGCTGGCGGGCCTGGGCCACTGGCGGTTGCACCTGGTGGTGATGGCGAGCACCTTCCTGCTCTTCCCGCTGCTGGGGCTGCTGCTCACGCCCCTGGTGCCCCAGTGGCTGAGCCCGGCCACCTATCTCGGCTTCTTGTATCTGTGCGCCCTGCCCGCCACCGTGCAGTCGGCCATCGCCTTCACCTCCATGGCGGGGGGCAATGTGTCGGCGGCGGTGTGCAGCGCCTCGGCCTCCAGCATTCTCGGCATCTTCCTCTCGCCGGTGCTGGTGGGGCTGATGATCAATGTGCAGGGGGAGGGGGTCGATACCTGGCACTCCATTCAGGCCATCATGGTGCAGCTGATGCTGCCCTTCGTGGTGGGGCACCTGTCACGCCCCCTCATCGGTCGCTGGGTCGACAGCCACCGGCCACTCATCGGCAAGCTGGACCAGAGCTCCATCCTGCTGGTGGTCTATGTGGCCTTCAGCGAGGCGGTGGTGCAGGGGATCTGGCACCAGGTCGGCTGGTATGATTTGGCCAGTATCGTGCTGCTGAGCTGCGTGCTGCTGGCACTGGTGCTGGGGTGGAACGTCTGGATCAGCCGTCGCCTCGGTTTCAACAGGGCGGACGAGATCACCATCGTCTTCTGTGGCTCCAAGAAGAGCCTGGCCAACGGGGTGCCCATGGCCAACGTCATGTTCCCCGCCGCCAGCGTCGGTGTCATGGTGCTGCCGCTGATGATCTTCCACCAGATCCAGCTGATGGTGTGCGCCGTGCTGGCCCGCCGCTACCGCGAGCAGGAGGCGGTGCCCCAGGTTCAGGAGGGGTAAGCGGTCCGGATAAAGAAGAGGGAGGCCATGGGCCTCCCTCTTTCGTTTGCCGCGTCGTCAGCGTTTGCGCCAGACGGTGAGCTGAGCCACCGTGTGCTGGTACTTGCGGGCGGTCTCGCGGATGACGAAGGGGACGTCCCTCGGGGGCATGTGCTCCTCGAACTCCTCCGCCAGCAGCCGTTGCAGCGCCTGATAGGTGCCGAGGGCCTCGCCGTTTTCCCGGATGCCGCCGAGCCAGTTGGCCTTGGGGGTGTAGTCGGTCAGCCAGGTGTAGGGGCTGGTGAGCACCAGCAGGCCGCCGCTGCGAAGGCGCGGAGCAATGTCCCGCAGGAAGCGGGCGGGCTCCCGCAGTCGGTCGATGAGGTTGGAGGCGAGCACCAGATCGTAGTCGCCGTACTTGGGCTTGAGGTTGCAGGCATCCCCCTGGCTGAAGTGGACCCGCTCGCTCTGCTCGCGACCGAGCTCGTGGCGGGAGAGGCGCGCCTCGCAATATTCCACCAGATCCCCTTCCACCGGCACCGCATAGCGGAAGCTGTCCTGTCTTGCCAGGGTCAGGGCCACGTCGATGAAGCGGGCCGAGTAGTCCACCCCGTCCACGTGGGCGAAGCGGCGAGCCAGTTCGAAGCTGGCGCGGCCGGTGGCGCAGCCGATATCCAGCGCCCGCTCATGGCGGCCGCACAGCTCGCTGGCAAGACCGGCCAGAGCCTCGGCGTAGTTGGAGACCCCGAAGTGGCTCGGGCCGTACTGGAAGTCGAGGTACTGAGCGACGAGGGTGTCGGTTTCATAAGGATTCACGATGACGGGCTCCTGATAGCGTGAGACCAGGTAGCGGAAGCCCGCGTGCTGGAAGAAGTGGCGACGGAAGGCGTAGCGGGAGGACTTGAGCGCCTCGTTGCCGGTGCTGATCCAGCTCCCGCCCTTGATGAGGGTGTGTTTGCCATCGAAGGTGGGGGTGGAGAAGTCGTCGTAGAGGGGATGCACCTTGAACCCCTCGAAGCCGTCGATGGCGGTGCTGGTCCACTGCCAGACGTTGCCCACCAGATCGAAGAAGCTGCCCTGGGGGCAGGCATCCACCGGGCAGGAGGAGGCGAAGCGGGCCAGGTTGATGTTGCCGGGGGCCTCCATCCAGTCCGGCTGATCGCCGGCCAGTTGCTCCCGCAGCAGCATCCACTCCCCCTCGCTTGGCAACTGGACGGGCAGGCCGGTCTGATCCGCCTTCCAGCGGCAGAAGGCGGCGGCCTCCAGCTGGTTCACCTCCACCGGCCAGTCCCAGGGCATGGGGACCTGCTCGGTCATCAGCCGCAGTTGCAACTGCTCGGGTTCATTGGGATCGCCGACCCAGAAGGTGGGCATGCGGGCGTTGGCATACTGGCGCCAGCCCCGGCCCTCGTCGTCCCACCAGGCGGGCGCTTCATATCCGCCCGCCTGCACGAAGGCCAGGTACTCGGCGTTGCTCACCAGCATGCGGCTGGCCTGGAAGGGGGCCAGCTCGATGTGGCGCTCGCCGTATTCGTTGTCCCAGCCGTAGGTGGCATCCTGCTTGCCGAGTCGCACCTGGCCGCCGGCCACCGGCAGCAGGGTGTTGACGGGGACGGCGGCGAGATCGTGGCGCGCCTCGGGGCAGACCGGCCACTGGGGCTGGCTGCGCACCCAGGCCAGGGGCAGCTGGCGGATCAGCACGCTGGAGGTCTCGAGGTGGATGCGCTCGTGCTCTATCCCCATCAGGATGACCCAGGCCGGGCTCTGCCAATGGATGGGCAGCTCGATCGGCATCCGCTCGATGAAATCACACACCAGATCCCGCACGCGGCCGCGGTAGGCGCGCAGTTCGGCCACAGTGGGCCAGTCGTAGTGGGTTTCGTCCAGATCGTCCCAGCTCATCTCGTCCACCCCGATGGCGACCAGGGCCTCGATGCGTGGGTCGAGCCGACTCTCGATGAGACGGGCCGCCAGCAGCTTGTTGACGAAGAAGGCGGCGGTATGGCCGTAGTAGAAGATGAGGGGGTGGCGCAGGGGGATCGCCTTGTTGAACCAGGCCCGCTCGTCGGCCAGGCAGTCGAACAGCGAGTCGTAGAGATCGAAGGTCTGGCAGAAGTAGGCGAGCAGCTCGCGGCGCTTGTGGTCGGGATCGTCGCCGGTCAGCAGCGGGGTGCGGGTGGGGGCAGGCAGGCCCGGATGGACGAATGGGTGGCTGGCTTGGGTCACGCTCTGACTCCTTGTTGATTCTGGCGGGTGAAGCAGCGATGGAGTGCTCTATACGCACCAGGTATCACTATTGGCTCAACGAACCGGGGCGGCAACCAAAAAAATGGGTCAACACCCCCCTTCGGGTGTGGTCAGATTGACCAGATTGTGGTCTGAATGACTCTTTGTTGTGTGCCCCTCGAGCCTCGAAATATTGAAATGGATAGATAAATCATGATGTTATCCATATGGCACAGGGTTTGCTGATTGCCACTCACCTGCCGCGCCGTGCGGCAAAGAGGAAACGAGGAGTAGCGGGATGAAATGGATGCTGGGCGTGGTGCTGGCCCTGGGACTGACCGGATGCAGCTGGCAGGATGACGTCAAGGTGCGCGGGGAGGGGGCCGTGGTGGAGCAGCAGCATCCCCTTGGGCATGAGGTGACCCGGGTGCTGGCGGGCGTGCCCGCCAACCTGTACCTGGTGGCGGGAGAGAGCCACACCCTCAGGGTCAAGGGGGAGGCCAATCTGCTGCCCTATCTGGTGCTCACCGAGAAGGGGGAGAAGCTGGAGATCGAGGTCAAGGATGGCTACCGGCTCGACCCCACCCAGCCGCTGGAGATCACCATCACCCTGCCGACGCTGCACGAGTTGGCACTGGCGGGAGTTGGCAACGGCACCTTGCGCGACTTCAAGGGGGATGATCTGGTGCTCTCCCTGGCGGGCACGGGGGACATCGTCGCCAGCGGGCTGACGCTGGATCGGCTGGAGGGCAACATCGCCGGGCTGGGCAACCTGGATCTGGGGCAGGGCTCCGCCCGGGTGATGGCGCTGAACATCGCCGGCGCCGGTGGCGTCAAGGGGGCCGGGCTCGCCAGCGAGGAGGTCGAGGTGAGCATCGCCGGCAGTGGCGAGGTCGAGGTGCGGGCCCGGTCGCGGCTCAAGATAGAGATCGCTGGTGCCGGTGCGGTCAACTACTGGGGCAGCCCAGCGCTGACCAGCGAGATCGCGGGCTCGGGCCAGGTGAGCCGGTTGGGGAGCTGATCCCATCACCGCAACAATGAAAAAGGCCCCTCGGGGCCTTTTTTGCAGGATGCGACGCTGTTGGGTGACGCCTCACTCGAGGGGGAGTGCGAGGCCCAGATCGGCGTTCAGGCGCATCAGCAGCCACTGCATGCCGGCGAGGTGCTGGTGGTCATGGCTGACGAGCAGGCGCACCAGACCGTCCAGGGTCACCTCCCCATAGCCGCCATAGCGGGCGCGGCGCTGCCAGGCGTCGGACGGTACCGTCTTCAGCCATTCGACGGTCTGCAGGCGGGCGGTGCGAAAGCGGTCGAGCTGCGTGGCGGTATCCTGCCGGGGGTAATCATGGTCCAGCGCCAGCTGGTAGCCATCGAGGGAGGCGAGTTCCGGCAGGCTTTCCGCCAGGGTGCGACGAAACCGCACCTGATAGCCCAGCACCTCGATGTCCAGCAGGTGGCAGAGGTGCCCCCTGGCACTGAAACGCTCGGAGGGGATCCCGGCCCAGTTGGCGGGTTCCCAGTCCAGACGGTCGGTGGGGACCTGTGCCAGCAGCCGCTCGAACTGGTCCGGCATGGCCAGCAATGTGGTGAAGAGAGGCATCCTTGTCTCCTGTTTCCGGGTGAATGGCCGCCCGCTGACGGGGCGGCCACGAGCGGGTCAGCCTCAGGCCGGTTCGCCCAGGTGGTTGGCGTGAAAGCGCAGGTGCGCCTCGATGAAGCTCGCCACGAAGTAATAGCTGTGGTCGTAGCCGGCATGGCGGTTGAGCGTCAGGGGCCACGCCCGGGTGGCGGCCACTTCGGCCAAGGTGTCGATGCCGAGCTGCTCCGCCAGGAAGGGGTCGTCCAGCCCCACGTCCACCAGGGTCGGCAGGGGCGGGCTGTCGTGGTGGCGCAGCAGCTGGCAGGCATCCCACTCCTGCCACAGCAGGGGGTTGTTGCCGAGGTAGGCGCCGAGGGCCTTCTGGCCCCAGGGGCAGCGGCTCGGGTGGCTGATGGGGCTGAAGGCCGACACAGATCGGTAGCGGCCGGGCTCGCGCAGGGCGGCGATGAGGGCGCCGTGGCCGCCCATGGAATGGCCGCTGATGGCACGCTTCGTCGAGACCGGGAAGTGGGTCTCGATGAGCTCGGGCAGCTCCCGGGTGACGTAATCGTACATCTGGTAGTGATCCCGCCAGGGGGTCTGGGTGGCGTTGACGTAGAAACCCGCCCCCATGCCGAGGTCATAGCCGGGATCGTCCGCCACCCCTTCACCGCGGGGGCTGGTGTCCGGCGCTACCAGAGCGATGCCGAGCTCGGCGGCGATGCGCTGGGCCCCGGCTTTTTGCATGAAGTTCTCGTCGGTGCAGGTGAGACCGGAGAGCCAGTAGAGCACCGGGACTTTCTGGCCGGTGAGGGCCTGGGGCGGCAGGTAGATGGCGAAGCGCATCTCGCACCCCAGCACATTGGAGCGGTGGCGATACTGCTTGTGCCAGCCGCTGAAGCTCTTGTTGCTGCTGATGATGTCCAGATTCATGTAAGGACTCCTTGCCCCGCCCATGCATCGATGGGCGGGGCGCTCATGGGATCAGTAGTGGATGACGGTGCGGATGCTCTTGCCTTCGTGCATCAGATCGAACGCCTCGTTGATCTGCTCGAGGGGCATGGTGTGGGTGATGAAGTCGTCCAGCTTGAACTCACCCTGCATGTAGCGCTGTACGTAGCTCGGCAGCTCGCTGCGACCGCGCACGCCCCCGAAGGCGCTGCCGCGCCACACCCGGCCGGTGACCAGCTGGAACGGACGGGTGCTGATCTCCTGGCCCGCACCGGCCACGCCGATGATGACGGATTCGCCCCAGCCCTTGTGGCAGCACTCCAGCGCCGCGCGCATCACCTTGACGTTGCCGATGCACTCGAAGGAGAAGTCGACGCCGCCGTCGGTCATCTCGACGATCACCTCCTGGATGGGCTTGTCGAACGTGTTCGGGTTGATGCAGTCGGTGGCACCCAGCTTGCGGGCCAGCTCGAACTTGCTCTCGTTGATGTCGATGGCGATGATGCGGCCGGCCTTGGCCAGGCGCGCGCCTATGATGGCGGAGAGGCCGATGCCCCCCAGCCCGAAGATGGCGACGCTCTCACCCTCTTTCACCTTGGCGGTGTTCATCACGGCGCCGATGCCGGTGGTGACGCCGCAGCCCAGCAGGCAGACCTCTTCCAGCGGGGCGGCCGGATCCACCTTGGCGATGGAGATCTCCGGCAGTACCGTGTATTCGCTGAAGGTGGAGGTGCCCATGTAGTGGTAGATGGGCTGGCCGTCCTTGGAGAAGCGGGTGGTGCCGTCCGGCATCAGCCCCTTGCCCTGGGTGGCGCGGATCTTCTGGCACAGGTTGGTCTTGCCGGATTTGCAGAACTTGCACTCGCCGCACTCGGGGGTGTAGAGCGGGATCACGTGATCGCCGACCTTGACGCTGGTGACACCCTCGCCGACGGACTCGACGATACCGCCCCCTTCATGGCCCAGGATGCAGGGGAAGACCCCTTCCGGATCTTCACCGGAGAGGGTGAAGGCATCGGTGTGGCAGACGCCGGTCGCGACGATGCGCACCCGCACCTCGCCGGCCTGGGGCGGCATGACCTCGACCTCTTCGATGGAGAGGGGCTGACCCGGTCCCCAGGCGATGGCGGCTTTACACTTGATGCTCTGAACCTGTGCCATGAATGACGTCCTCGTAGTGGTTGGATGAACGGAAATGAGTTCGGAGATCCAGTGTAGTTTCCCGCCGATTTGGTGATAATAACGCTAAGTATCAAATCACTTTTACACACAGGTAATAATGTTCGGCTGGGAAGGGGTCTGTGAATTTGTCAGCGTGGCGGAGCAGGGGGGCTTTACCCCGGCCGCGCGCAAGCTCGGGGTGTCGGTGGCCCAGGTGAGCCGCCAGGTGGCGCAGCTCGAAGACAGGCTGCAGGCCAAGCTGCTGCTGCGCACCACCCGCCAGGTGCGACTCACCGAACTCGGGGAGATCTATTTTCGCCACTGCCGCCAGTTGCTGGACAACCTCTACGAGGCGGAGCTGGCGGTGGGACGCCATCAGGCGGTGCCCCAGGGCTCCTTGCGCATCACGGCCCCCGTCTCCTACGGCGAGAGCCGCATCGCCCCCCTGGTGAACGACTTCATGGTGCGCTTCCCCCAGCTGGAGGTGACCCTCAACCTCACCAACCAGTTGCTGGATCTGGTGCACGAGGGGTTCGATCTGGCGATCCGCCTCGGCCACCTCAAGGATTCGACCCTGGTGGCCCGCAAGCTGGCGCAGAGGGTACCCTATGTGTGCGCCTCCCCCGCCTACACCGCCCGCCACGGCATGCCCAACAGTCTCTCGGAGCTGGCCCGTCACACCTGCCTGGTGGGCAACGGGGACGAGTGGCACTTCACCCTGAACGGTAAACCCCACAGCGTGCGGGTACGCGGTCTGCTTCAGTGCAACAGCGGCCACGCCCTGCTGGATGCGGCCATCAAGGGGATCGGCATCATCCAGTTGCCGGACTACTACGTGAACGACCACCTCGCCCGGGGGGAGCTCATCGAGCTGCTGCCGGAGCTGCGGGCCCCCGAGGAGGGGATCTGGGCCCTCTATCCCCACAACCGCCACCTCTCCCCCAAGGTGCGGCTGCTGGTGGACTATCTGGCCGAGCGCCTCAGCGATCCCCACCAACCCGCCCTGGTACGGCCCATCGGCTGAGCCGTCGCCCGAAAAAGAAAAGGCCCGCATGTGCGGGCCTTTTGCATGGCATGAAGGGCGGGGCTATTCCCGCTCCTTGACGTAGGGGGTGCCGAGGGCCTTGGGGGCCACCGCCTTGCCGATGAAACCGGCCAGCAGGAAGACCGTCAGGATGTAGGGCAGCGCCTCGATGGCCTGCACCGGGATCGGGAAATCGCCGATGCTGACCCCTTGCAGCCGGATGGCGACCGCGTCGAGGAAGCCGAACAGCAGACAGGCCGCCATGGCGTTCCAGGGTCGCCACTTGCCGAACACCAGGGCCGCCAGCGCCATGAAGCCCTTGCCCGCGCTCATGTTGGGGATGAACTGGGCGGTCTGGGCTACCGCCAGATAGGTGCCCCCGATCCCCGCCAGCAGGCCGCCGATGATGAGGGCGGTGTAGCGCATCCGCACCACGGAGATACCGGCTGTATCCACCGCGGCCGGGGCCTCGCCCACCGCCCGCAGCCGCAGGCCGAAGCGGGTGCGGAACAGCACCCACCAGGCCAGGGGCACGGCGGCGAAGGCCACGTACTCCAGCAGGGAGTGACCGCTCAAGAGCTCGCTGTAGAGCTGGCCGATGACGGGCACGTCATAGAGCTCCTTGGCATAGGGCAGGTCGATGGGGGCGAAGCGCGCCGCACCGGAGAGCGCCGGGGTCTGGCCCCCCTGATCGAACCAGTAGCGCCCCAGGGTCACGGTGAGACCGGCCGCCAGGATGTTGATGGCCATGCCGCTCACCACCTGATCACCCCGGTGGGTGATGGTGGCGAAGCCGTGCAGCAGGGCGAACAGGATGGAGATCCCCACCCCGACCCCCAGCCCAATCCAGGCGGAACCGGTGACGGCGGCCGCCGCCGCACTGGCGAAGGCGGAGGCCAGCAGCTTGCCCTCCAGGGCGATGTTGACCACCCCGGAGCGTTCACAAAACATCCCGGCCATGGCCGCCAGGATGAGCGGAGGCGCGGTACGGATGGTCGCGTCCAGCATCAGGATCAGCATTTCGAACATGATCAGGCTCCTTTCACTTGGGCGGCCGGGCGGTTGGCAAAGGCCAGATAGGCCTGCTCGATGCGCGGGCGCAGCATGTGCTCCAGGGCGCCGCAGAACAGGATCACCAGACCCTGCAGCACCACGACGATGTTGCGGTCCACCCCGAACTCGAAGCTGAGCTCGGCGCCGCCCTGGTAGAGGAAGCCGAACAGCAGGCTGGCGATGATGACGCCGACCGGGTGGTTGCGACCCATCAGGGCCACCGCGATGCCGGTGAAGCCGAAGCCTTCCACGAAGTTGAGCTTGATCTGGTGCAGCTCACCCTGCAGCACGTTGAGGGCGAAGAAGCCCGCCAGCATGCCGGAGATCACCATGGCCAGGATCACCACCTTGGGGTAGGAGATGCCCGCATAGGCGGAGGCACTCTGGCTTGCGCCCACGGAGCGGATCTCGTAGCCCCAGCGGGTATGCCAGATGAAGACCCACACCAGGGCCGCACAGATCAGCGCCCAGAAGAAGCTGATGTTGAGCGGGCTGTTCGGCACCGTCACGCCGACCGCCGCCAGCAGCTCGCTCATCTTCGGCAGCCAGCTCGCCATGGCGAACACCTTGCTCTCGGTGGCCATGGATCCTGGCGGCTTGAAGACGTCGACCAAGAGGTAGGCCATCAGCGAGGCGGCGATGAAGTTGAACATGATGGTGGTGATGACGATGTGGCTGCCCCGCTTGGCTTGCAGCCAGGCCGGGATGAAGGCCCAGGCAGCGCCGAACAGGCCGCCGGCGATGATGGCGAGCGGCAGCAAGAGGGCGAACGGCAGCACGTCCCCGAGCAGCAGACAGACCAGACCGACCCCGAGGCCGCCGATATAGGCCTGCCCCTCACCGCCGATGTTGAACAGGCCGGCGTGGAAGGCCACCGCCACCGCCAGACCGGTGAAGATGAAACCGGTGGCGTAGTAGAGGGTGAAGCCTATCCCCTCGCCGGTGCCGAAGGCGCCGTACCACATGATTTCGGCTGCCTCGATGGGGCTGATGTCGAGGTAATAGAACAGGATGGCCGACACCAGGAAGGCCAGCAGGATATTGACTGCGGGCAGCACGCCCACGGATATCCAGGCAGGAACACGTGCTTGGCTCATGAATGGGCCTCCTTGATATCGTCGGGGACTGGTGTGTTGACCATCATCAGGCCGAATCCGTTACAAGTGGTTGTGACCTTCATGATGTGGCCCCTTGTGATTGGCTTGCCGCCACGTCGTCAGGAACTATGTTCGCCATCATCAGGCCGATGGTGCGTTCATCCGCCCTGGCGCCGTCCAGCTCGCCGACGATGCGGCCATCGGCGATGACCAGAATGCGGTCGGAGAGGCTCATGATCTCGTCCAGCTCCACCGAGACCAGCAGCACGGCTTTGCCCTTGTCGCGCATGGCGATGATCTGCTGGTGGATGTACTCGATGGCGCCGATGTCGACGCCCCGGGTCGGCTGGCCGACCAGCAGCACATCCGGGTCCTGCTCCACTTCCCGGGCGATCACCAGCTTCTGCTGGTTGCCGCCGGAGAAGTTGGCGGTCTTGTGCTCCGGGCTCGGCGGGCGCACGTCCCACTTGTCCATCTTGGCCTGGCAATCCTGGCGGATCGCCTCCTTGTCCTGCAGCCAGCCCTTGTTGTACTGGGCACGGCGGTGATAACCGAGGATGAAGGCCTCTTTCGCCTCGAAGCGGTTGATGAGCCCCATCTTGTGCCTGTCTTCCGGGATGTGGCCGAGGCCGAAGTTGCGCACCTGCTCCGGGTCGGCCGGGTGGCTCTGGCTCACCTCGTGGCGCTGCGCCCCGGCGATGGTGAAGCCGCCCTTGCTGGGCTTGAGGATGCCCCCAAGCATGCTGAGCAGCTCGGACTGGCCGTTGCCGGAGACCCCGGCGATGCCGACCACTTCCCCCGCCCGCACCTCGAAGCTGACGGATTTGACCCGTTCCACCCCGGCGTCATCGACGTAAGAGAGGCCCTCGACCTTGAGCTTGGCCTCGCCCGGCTGGGCGGTGCCCTTGTCGACCTTGAGGCGCACCTTGCGGCCCACCATCAGCTCGGCGAGCTGCTCCTTGTCGGTGTCTTTGGTGGCGACGTGAGCCACCATCTCCCCCCGGCGCATGATGGAGACCTGATCCGTGATGGCCAGGATCTCCCGCAGCTTGTGGGTGATGAGGATGACGGTCGCCCCCTGATCCCGCAGCTTTTTCAGCACCTCGAACAGGTGATCCGCCTCTTGCGGGGTCAGCACCCCGGTGGGCTCGTCGAGGATCAGGATGCGGGCACCGCGATAGAGCGCCTTGAGGATCTCGACCCGCTGTTGCAGGCCCACCGGCAGATCCTCGACCTTCTCGTACAGCGGCACCTCGAGACCATAGTCCCGTGCCAGCTCGCCCAGCAGCTTCTCGGCGGCCGCCAGGCTCTTGCCCAGGCGCCAGCCGTTCTCGGCCCCCAGGATGACGTTTTCCAATACGGTAAAGTTGTTCACCAGCATGAAGTGCTGGTGCACCATGCCCACCCCGGCGGCAATCGCATCTTGGGAGCCATGGGGTTTGAACGGATTCCCGTCGATCAGCATCTCGCCTTTGTCGGCGTGGTAGAAACCGTAAATGATGCTCATCAGGGTCGACTTGCCGGCGCCATTTTCGCCGACGATGCCGTGAATGCTGCCTTTACGAACCTGAAGGTCGATCTGCTTGTTGGCGTACACGTCGCCGAACCGCTTATCGATACCCCTTAATTCGATGGCATAGCGATCTGTCTGGTCCATGATGCAGTCCTTGCGGGTCATGAAGTAGAGACTAAAAACCGGCCCGTGCGGGCCGGTCATCACTGGTTGAGAGTCGTAGCAGTGACTCGGTATTTGCAGGATCAGTACTTACAGGAGTTGTCGCTCATGTAGTCGTGCACCTTGATCTTGCCGGCGATGATGTCGGCCTTGATGCTCTCGACCTTGGCTTTCATTTCCGGGGTGATCAGCTTGGCGTTGTTCTCGTCCAGCGCCCAGTCAACCCCGCCTTCGGCCAGACCCAGGGACTGGATGCCCGGCTTCCAGCTGCCCTTGGCGGCGTCATCCCAGCTCTTGTACGCGGCCAGACCCACGGACTTGACCATGGAGGTCAGCATGGTGCCCGGTTGCAGGTGGTTCTGGTTGGAATCCACGCCGATGGCCAGCTTGCCTTCGTCCTTGGCAGCCTGATAGACACCGATACCGGTGCCACCGGCGGCGGCATAGACCACGTCGGCGCCCTTGGCGAACTGGGACTTGGCCAGTTCTGCACCCTTGGCGGGGTCAGCAAAGGCTGCCGGGGTGGAGCCGGTCATGTTCTGATAGACGTCGATCTTCGGATTGATGTACTTGGCGCCCTGCTCATAGCCGCACTGGAACTTGCGGATCAGCGGGATGTCCATGCCGCCCACGAAGCCGACCTTGCCGGTCTTGGAGGCGATGGCTGCCAGGGCACCCACCAGGAAGGAACCTTCATGCTCCTTGAAGATGAGGGACTGGACGTTCGGCTTGTCGACCACCATGTCGATGATGGTGAACTGGGTGTTCGGGAACTCGGTGGCTACCTTCTCTACCGCGGAACCCATGTTGAAGCCGACGGCGACGATGGGGCCGTTGCCACGGCTGGCCAGACGACGCAGGCCCTGCTCGCGCTGGGCTTCGTTCTGAGGTTCGAACTCCTTGACCTTGACGCCTTTGTCCTTGTTGTAGACTTCGACGCCGTTGCGGAACACGGCTTCGTTGAAGGACTTGTCGAATTTGCCTGCGGTGTCATAGATGACGGCGGGCTCGGAGGCTGCCTGGGCGGACAGGGCAGCGAGGGTGAGGGCGGCCACGGTGGCCAGCTTGAGCACTTTAGTCACGATCGTATCCTTGATTGTTATGTGAGGGTCCACAACCTGTCTTGGCAGGTCATAAAGCACGCTGGCTAACTGTAAGTGAGCCAGCCCGTTGGTCAAGGGGATCATAGAGGAAAAACGTTTGCGTTAACGGTTTGAAATATAAGCAAATTGCCTTATAAGTGTTTGTTTTATGGTGTTTTTGCAGAATTAAATTCCGGGATTAATAGGGCTCGATCGACATTTGTGTTTGGATTCATGACGTTAGGCGCAACCGTTTTCCTCCCCTGATGAAAAAACTGGCTTCCATCGGCACCAGCCCTGCGGCCTCATCGACGCCACGCTGGCGGGCGGGCTGGCTGAGCGCCAGGAGGTCCGCCCGAGGTGTGACAGCCCAAGATGGATGGCTATTTCCCCTCCCAGGGCCGTCGTCTGTGGCCGTTTTTCCTGCTCGCTCGGGGCCTGCGTGATGGCAAGCACACTCATATGGAAATGCATTGGTGTTTGTCATATGGGTACGCTAGGTTATACCCGGATTAACTTGGCCCCCGGGATGGGGCCGTATTTTTGACATTTGTTCGGGTGATAAAAATGAAAAAAAACGTGCTGAGTATGGCAGTGGCTTGTGTGTTGTCCGGTGTCATGTTGACCGCTTGCGGGGGCGGTGGTGACGATAACGGTGGTGGCAGCAATGGTGGCAACAATGGCGGTGGCACCGACACCGGCAGCAAGCCTCTTCACACTGCCGTCTTCCTGGATTCCGTCGTAGGTGGCCTCGACTATCGGTGCAACGATTACACCGGTGTCACCAATGCCAAGGGTGAATTCCTGTTTGATGATGGCGACACCTGCGAATTCGCATTGGGCAACCAGCGCCTGGGGGCGGTGACCCTCAAGGCGGGCAACTCGCTGGTGACCCCTTACACCCTGGCGGGTGACGACAAGGAGAAAGCGATCCGCATTGCGGCATTGCTGCAGACGCTCGACAGGGACAGCAATCCGGAGAACGGCATCACCCTCGACAAGGCGCAGGTCGCGCAACTGGGGATCGTCGAACTGGGTAGCGATGACGCCTTCAACACCTCCCTGGTTGAGGCGCTGAAAACAGCGGGCCTCACCAAAGCCGTCGTCTCTCTGGCTGCGGCGAAAGCCCACCTCTCCGCCACCCTGGCTGGCGTCAATGGCCGCTCCGTGGCGGTCGACAAGGTGCTGAGCGATCTGCAGGGACTGACCGATCTGAAAAACCTGGACGTCGAGAGCAAGTTCAAGGAGTACAAGGAGACCCTGCAGGCCGAGACCGGTGAGAGCGGCAAGGCCGATCGCCAGATCGTGCTGGCCATGCTGACCATGCTGGAGGTGACCAACAACCCCGTGGTGGCTGAGCGCCTGGCCTTCACCTCGTCCGCCATTGGCAGTGGTTACAGCACCAGCCTGGCCAAGGTGATGGATGTCATCATCCACACCCCCGGCACCGCCTCCGTGGCGCTCAAAGGTGGCAAGGGATATACCCGTGACGTGGCCAAGCTGGTGGGCGCCTATGCCGACAGCCTGGAAAACGTCGCGGCTGCCCTGGCCGATATCCAGGATCCGGATTACAGCGCCACCTATGGCGATGACGATACCGTCACCCTCAACCTCGACGGTGCCAAGGCACTGCGGGCGTCTGCGATGGCGATGGCATCGGCCCTCAACATCGCCGCCTCCTACCAGTACGGTCCGGACAGCGCCTATGTCACCCAGCAGGAAGAAGTGACCTTGCCGCGTATGCACATCAAGGACACCTGGGGCATGCAGCCGACCACCACCTATGAAGAGAGCAGCAGCACCTTCGAGACCCAGTTCAGTCAGCAGGAAATCGAGCCGGATGCGCTGGTGGCGCACGCCGATTTCTTCCGTTTGACCGACGATGCCAAAGCACGGTTGGCCAAGGCCAAGTCGCAGTTGAAGGATGCGGTGAGCCTCGCTCTGACCATCGATCAGACCAAGCTGGACGAGTCGTTGACCCAGGATGAGATCGAGGCCAATGCCGCGACTCTCAAGGAGCTGGCGAACCACTTTGCAGGCACTGTGCCCACTATCCAGTGGGAAAGCGTCGAGACCCGATACGTCAATACCGGCATGGGCTGGCAGCCTCAAGAGGTGGGGGTGAAGTACAACATCAATGTGCTGCCGTTCTTCGATGAGATGCTGGATCGCAGTGACATGACCATCAAGGTGACCGGCGGCTGTGATGGCGCCGTGGGGGCGCGGGATGCCGAGCTGTCCAAGGCCATGGGAGAGCCCATGTGTCTCATCACGAGCGACGAGTTCAAGGCACTTGCCCAGAGCGATCGCGGGGCACTGAAGTACATCGGCTGGATGCAGGAAGATCAGGAGAGCCACACCGCCATCTATGCCAAGGGGGTGGGTTATGACTGGTCAACCCAGATGACGCCGGTGGCCGGGTCGACCTTTGACAAGGTATTCGTCTCCTGTACCGACCTGGATGACAACAAGGTCAGCTGTGCCGATCAGCTGTAAACCAGTGGGAGCGCTCCTGACGGGGGCGCTCCTGTTGTGGATGCCGGTGGCACAGGCTGCCGGCATGCTGACGCGCTACACCGATTATCGGGAGCGTGTCTTCGATCGTCAGGGTCAGTTGCAATATCAATTGACCACCCACGAATACTTGCAGCGGATGCCCAGCGGGCGTCCGTCATTGTCCAGTCTGTTTGCGTTGCGAGAGATGCAACGAGCATCACTGCAGCTCAAGCAGGGCACCTTGATGGTGAATGACGTCATCGTGCGCTTCGAGCATGGGCATTATCAGGACGGCATGCTGGTGATGGGGAACACGGAAGTGACCCTGCCTGAGGGCCGCATGCTGGCCGCTTCACTGCGATTTGATCCCGTCCAGCAGGTGCTGGATGCCCCCCGCGCCCGGTTGCTCAGCTTTTCCGGTGAGGTACTGGGCCAATACCGGGACTATCACCGCCCCCTTCGTTGATCCTGCCGGTTGGTCTCTGGCGGCTCAGGCCGTATAATCCCCGCCTGTATAAATAAACAGGAGTGGTGATGGACGTTTCAACCCTGCTCGACGGGCTCAATGACAAGCAAAGAGACGCGGTGGCGGCCCCCCGTTGCAACCTGCTGGTGCTGGCCGGTGCCGGTTCGGGCAAGACCCGGGTGCTGGTGCACCGTATCGCCTGGCTGATGCAGGTGGAACGCTGTTCACCCTTCTCCATCATCGCGGTGACCTTTACCAACAAGGCGGCGGCCGAGATGCGTGGCCGGGTCGAGAAGGTGATCGGTGACGGCGTGCGCGGCATGTGGATCGGCACCTTCCACGGCATCGCCCACCGACTGCTGCGGGCCCACCATCTGGATGCGGGGCTGCCGCAGGATTTCCAGATCCTCGACTCCGACGACCAGTACCGCCTCATTCGCCGGGTGCTCAAGGCCCTCAACCTCGACGAGAAGCACTGGGCCCCGCGCGCCGTGATGGGCTACATCAACGGCAAGAAGGACGAGGGCTTGCGCCCCGGCGATATCGACCTCTACGGCGACCCCGTCACCCGCACCTATCAGCAGATCTACAAGACCTATCAGGAGACCTGCGATCGCTCCGGGCTGGTGGACTTCGCAGAACTCCTGCTGCGCGCCCACGAGCTGTGGCTGGGCAAGCCCCACATCCTCGAGCACTATCGCGACCGCTTCCAGAACATCCTGGTGGACGAGTTCCAGGATACCAACGGCATCCAGTACGCCTGGCTGCGGATGCTGGCCGGCGACACCGGCAAGGTGATGATCGTCGGCGACGATGACCAGTCCATCTACGGCTGGCGCGGCGCCAAGATTGAGAACATCCAGCGCTTCCTGACCGACTATGAGGGGGCGCAGACCATCCGCCTCGAGCAGAACTACCGCTCCACCGCCAACATCCTCAAAGCCGCCAACAGCGTCATCGCCAACAACGCCGAGCGCCTTGGCAAGGAGCTGTGGACCGAGGGCGCCGAGGGGGAGCCGATTTCCCTTTACGCCGCCTTCAACGAGGTGGACGAAGCCCGCTTCGTGGTCGGCCGCCTCAAGGACTGGAAAGAAAAGGGGGGTCTGCTCGCCGACTGCGCCATCCTCTATCGCTCCAACGCCCAGTCCCGGGTGCTGGAAGAGGCGCTGATGCAGGACGCCATGCCGTATCGCATCTACGGCGGCCTGCGCTTCTTCGAGCGCCAGGAAATCAAGGACGCCATGGCCTACCTGCGCCTTATCAACAACCGTGGCGACGACGCCAGCTTCGAGCGGGTGGTCAACACCCCGACCCGCGGCATCGGCGATCGCACTCTGGAGATACTGCGAAACAACGCCCGGGATCAGGGCCAGAACCTGTGGCAATCGGCCAAGGCCCTGCTCAATGACAAGGTGCTGACCGGTCGCGCCGGCAACGCGGTGCGCGGCTTTGTGGATCTCATCGACGCGCTGGAGGAGCAGGTCTCCCTGCTGCCCCTGCACCAGCAGGCGGATATCGCCATCCAGCACTCCGGCCTCAAGGCCATGTATCTGGCGGAGAAGGGCGAGAAATCCCAGGCGCGGGTAGAGAACCTGGACGAACTGGTCACCGCCTGCCGTCAGTACCAGCGCCCGGACGAGCTGGAGGACATGAGCGATCTCTCCGCCTTCCTCGCCCATGCGGCGCTGGAATCCGGCGAGAATCAGGCGGACGAATATGCCGACGCGGTACAGCTGATGACCTTGCACAGTGCCAAGGGGCTGGAATATCCCCTGGTGCTGCTGGTCGGCGTGGAAGAGGGCATGTTCCCCAGCCAGCAATCCACCGAGGAGTCGGGCCGCCTCGAGGAAGAGCGCCGCCTCTGTTACGTGGGCATGACCCGCGCCATGGAGAAGCTCTACATCTGTTATGCCGAGAGCCGCCGCATCTACGGCCGCGAGATGTTCCACAAGCCGAGCCGCTTTATCCGCGAGATGCCCGCCGAGTGTCTGGAGGAGATCCGGCTGCGCACCCAGGTCAGCCGCCCCACCCAGTACGGCCGCTTCAGCCAGAACGAGGTGCAGCAGAGCTTCGACGCCAGCGGCATCAAGCTCGGCCAGCGGGTACTCCATCCGAAATTCGGGGAAGGGATCGTGCTCAACTTCGAAGGGGTCGGCCAGCAGAGCCGGGTGCAGATCCAGTTCGACGACGTCGGTGCCAAGTGGCTGGTGACGGCCTATGCCCGCCTTGAGGCGCTGTAAGGCGCAGCGCACCCACCATCAATAGAAAAAGGAGCCGTTGGCTCCTTTTTTGTCAGGACTGTAGGTTCGATTAGCGAAGCGTAATCGGACGTTCGCGTCATGGGGAAATTGTGTGCCTGGTTGTTGGCAGCACGGCTGGCGCCGTGCTGGACGCGAGGGCTGGGCCCTCGACAGGGTTTCGCCCGCCCTTCGGGCTTGGGCGAGTGACTTTTCTTTGCGTGGCCAAAGAAAAGTCACCAAAAGAAAGGCGACCCCCGCCAATCCGCTGGCTTCGCCATCATCCTGATAGAGCCCCTAGCGTTACCTCTGACTCTCGGCAGTAAAGCAATTTTTGGTTCTGATTATGGGCTTCCCTAAAAAACCAACACAAAGTTCTTTAAGATAAAAACTACAGTATATTTATTAAATATGAACCCTATTTTGTATCCTTTGGTTTAATAATCACCTGCATATTTTTATTTTGAATGCTGACAAGAGAGTTTTTGTGGCCTTCAAAGTTGCCCCTCACATAGATTATGTCATGAGTATCCAAAACAACCTTTAGTGGTTTTGTTATACAGAGGTCCACTCTGCATTCTTTTATAAATTCATTTGGGAGTGTATTTTGCGGGGATCTACTTTTTGAGAAATAATATGAGCGCTCTATGCCTCCTCCTGCATTAATCAATGCAAATACCTTGGTGGCATTCTTAAAAGCTATGTCGGGATATAATGACAATATAAATCCAATTATGTATATTGGCGCTGCTGGTGTACTAATAAAATCTTTTATATATCCATCCTTGCTGTATTTTTTAGCATTTAACTCATAACCATTTCTCTTTCTCTGAGGGGAGATTATAAAATAATTCAGCGTAAAGAAAACTAAGCTTGCGATAATAAAGTTCATTGGGGAGTCAAAGCCTACCGTAAACGTTATATATGAATAGAAAATACTGTATGAAATTATGGAGAAGAAACCAAGATAAACAAACGTAATAAAATTTGCCCCTAATTTTGCAAAATAGTTGGCTTTATTTTCATGGTACTTTACATCTCTTCTGTCAGATAATAAATGAATTGAAAATAATAATGGCATTATTATGAATCCGGTAAATGTAATGCCACTGAGTGCATCATTAACAAATAATGCATAAAGAAATAGTGAGGGGGAGATAAAAAATATAAAATAGTTTGCAATACTTGATGCTTTTTTATTTTCTATGCAGAATGTTTTTTTGTAGAAAGCACTATGGTAATCAATTCTAAATGGGTCGGCAATAATCATAATTGACATTGATGAATAAAATAGAAAAATACCTGTAAGAAATATTCCAAGAATACCTAAAGATGAGAATATGGTAGGGAGAGAGCTAGAGTTCAATGGAAATGGAATGCCCTCATAATGTGTGAAAATTATAAAATAATAAATCCCCAATATGGTTGAGAAGAAAAATCCATTGCCAATGAAATTTCTTATGTATCTTATGTTAACATCCATTTAAATAACCGCCATTTAATTTGTTCGCTTATTGTGGTGTAGTTGAAAACCATTTGGGTTGATTATTCCAAATAACGATGAGTTAAGTGTTGTTTTTATAAATACTTCAGACTATACCGTCAATGCAACTACTAAAAGTGTAATTGGGCGATTGTGTATTCAGTCATTCGTCACATAACGATGGAAAGTGGAATACGGCCAATCGGCCACCTGAGTAACATAACCATGCTTGAATGGTTTGATATGGACATGATCCATATGGCGAATCCTGCTTATCCCGGATCAGATGTTCCCAATAATGGCGTTGCCAGATGCCTCGCTCTCCATAGCGCAGCTGTGTCTGGTAGGTTATCCGTGTCGTCACCAAAAAGGTTAGTGGCCCAAGATGCAGCTTTAACGGTGTTGCCAGTGACAGCATACTGCCCCGTCACCAGATGGGAGTCATTGATGTCTAAGTGGATACCGACACTGCGCCGGATGGGGCGCTGGTTTTTGCGAAAAACGGTGCTGGCGCTGCTGGCCAGCCTGCTGTTTATGATCTCGTTTACCCTGTTCCAATACGCATCCTGGTGGCCTGCACTGGCCGAGGATACGTCTCTCGAATGGAGTGGCTTCTCCCAAGGGCGGACCTTTGCCGAGCTGGCCCCGGCCATGCTGGAGTTCAGCGCCGTGCTTGCTTGTGCCTTCTGGCCGCTGTTTTTGCTGACGCCCTGCCCGCTGTTGCTGCCGCTCTTTGCCGGGCTCTGGTTGTGGCAGACCTATGACATCGCCTTTATGACGGCTACCGCCTCGACCTGGCTGCCTCACGAGATCATCCGAACCTTTATTCTGCCTCACTCCCATTGGCTACTGCTCACCCTGCTGGCGCCATTGCTGCTGATCCGCCAGCTCGGCAGGCGGCTTTTTGCTGATACATCCGCAACACAGGCAGGGGGCGTCATCCTGGACGACGGACGGTAGCCAGAGGGAGCGATCGATTACGCGATCGTCCGATTACGCTTCGCTAATCGAACCTACATGCAGGCGGGTTCCAACAGGTGAATGCCTCAAGCTCCTGCCTGTCTGACTTACCTCGGCTGAAACGCCTTGACGAGAAATTCGATAAAGAGCCGCACGTTGCGGGACTGCTCCTTGTGGAAGGGGTAGACGGCGAACAGGGCGTGGGGGTCGGGTTGCCAGTCGGGGAGCAGTCTGACCAGGGAGCCGTCCGACAGGTCGTTCGACACGAATTCATCCGGTACCAGGATCACCCCGAGCCCTTGCACCGCCGCCTGTTTCAGGGCGATGCCGTTGTTGGCGCAGAAGCTGGCGGGGGGCAGCTCTACCGCCACGCTCTCCGCGTCCCGAGTGAAGAACCACTTGTTGGGGGAGGAGGAGAGGCTGTAGCGCAGGCAGTTGTGGCCCTTGAGATCCGCCGGGTGGGCGGGCTGGCCCGCCTCCTTCAGGTAATCGGGGGCGGCGCAGAGCACCCGCTGCACCTCGCACAGGGGTTTGGCGCGCAGGGTAGAGTCCTCCAGGGTGCCTGCCCCCCGGATCACCACGTCCAGCCCCTGATCCACCAGATCCATGTAGGCGTCGCTCAGGATCACCTCGATGCCGATTTCCGGATAGCGGCGCTGGAATTCGCAGACGAGGGGGTTGAGGCGGATCAGCCCGTAGGACATGGGCATGCCGATCCTCAGCCTGCCCCTGGGGGTGAAGGAGGCGGCCATGATGGACTGGTCGGCGGCCTCCAGGCTGTCCAGCACGGCGCATATCTGGCCGTAATAGGCCATGCCCGATTCGGTGACGCTCAGCCGCCGGGTGGTGCGGTTGATCAGCGCAATGCCGAGATAGGCCTCCAGCTCGTTGATGTTCTTGCTGACCGCCGCCTGGGAGAGGCGCAGGTCGTCCGCCGCCGCCCTGAAGGTGCCCATTTCCACCACCCGGCGAAAGACGTTCAGCGCCGTGATCTTGTTCATCCTGCCCCCGTTAATTCACTACTGGTAAATGATGGCGCCATCATTGCGCACTTTTATCACAATAGTGCGGTTCCCCGGGGTGTCCACCCCCCATCCCCCGCCAGACATAGAGCTGCCCGTGGCAGACCGGCCCGGATCATGGCCCTCCGGGCGTGGCAGAGAAGCAGACGAAAGAGAGGCGATGGGCCCAGGGCACCCCGGCCCGTGATGGCAGGCATAAAAGCAGGCGGCAGGGCCCGGGCCTCGCCGCCAGATGACACGCACCGGCTTACTGCACCTTGCCGGGGGCGGGGGGCAGGGTGATGCCGACATCGGCCCAGGGGTTGGTGCCAAGCAACTGGGCGTGGGGCACGTCCGCCTGGTAGCGCATGGTGAACGCTCTGGGGCCGTGGGCGAAGGCCACCAGCAGCCCCTGTTTTGCGTCCATCAACCCGGCGTGCATGCCGAGCCCGTGATAGCTGACTCGCACCGCCTTGTCCTCCAGGCCCACCTTGTCTATCTGGAAGCGGGCGATGCTGCCGTCTTTGAGGGTAAAGCCCCAGCGGAAGGGGCCGCCGCTGACCACCGTCATCACCTCGTCGATGTCGGTGCCGTCCTCGGCGGAGTTGACGTGCATGCGGCCATATTTGCCGAGCACGGCGCTGCGGGTGCGCTCGTCCAGCGCCATCAGGTCATAGACCTTGGGGTAGGGGCCGACGTCGGTCTCCTCGGTGGCGACGCCGCCCCCTTGCACCGCAGGCTCGCGCCCTGCGAGCCTGGCCTGATCCAGCAGTTCCCCCTGACTCAGGTTGAAGGCCGCAATCAGGGCGCCGTGCTCCGCTTTGGTCAGGGCGCGGCGGTGGGAGGCTTCAAGCAGCGGCCTGGCGGCCTCGGGGATGTCGACGGTGACCACGTTGACGCCGATGGGGTTGAGTGCGTTGTTGACCGCTTCGATGCCGGTCACGGCGGGGCGGCCATCGCTGAACTGCACCGAGACGATGTCACCGGCGAAGGTGTTGAAAGAGAAGGCCGAGGCGAGGGTGCCGGCCAGCAACGGGATAGGGGTGAGTTTCATACAAGACTCCTCGTTAAGGTTCGAGAAGCAGTCTAGGGCGGTGATGTGTTCACTGAAATGGCACTCGGATGATATGAAAATTCACTGACAGTAATGAATGGCAGAGCAAAGGGACGAGCACGCCTGCCAGGTGCACCATGCTGCGTCACAAGCAGGGTGAAAAAAGCACAAAAAGTGATGATCCAGTCATTAGCGAGATGCATATGCCCGTGGGGACCAACCAATGGAGAATGACCAGATGAAATGGATTCAACGTTGTGCCGCACTTGCAATGATATTGGGTCTGACTGCGTGCGGAGGCAGTGACAATGACAGCAGTCCGCCCAATGCGGCCATCAGGATCAGCCACCTCGCCCCCGATGCCCCCAGGGTGAATGTCAATGTCGATGGGGCTGCCTTCCTGACGGCCGTTGATTTTGGCTCGAGCAGCGGGCTCAAGCCGGTGGCGGCTGGCAGCCACGAGGTGGCAGTGGACGGGATTTTGCCGAGCGGTACCGCGACGGTCATCGGGCCGGTCTCCCTCGATCTCAAACCCGACACCCAGTACGACGTGCTGGCCGTGGGTAAACTGACGGGCAGCGGCGATACCGCGTTTGGCCCGCTGGTGATTGAACGGCCGGACCAGATGCCCGCTGGCGGCGAGATCCGGGTGCAGGTCGTGCATGCCGCCCCGAGCGCACCTGCGGTGGATGTTCATGTCACCGCTCCCGGTGCCGCATTGGGCAGTCCGACGCTGTCCGGCATTCCCTTCAAGACCTATAGCGATCCCCTGACTCTGCCGGCCGGGGAGTATCAGGTCAGGCTGACGCTGCCGGGCAGCAGCGATGTGGTGTATGACTCGGGTCCATTGCCTCTCACCGGCGGTGCGGATCTGCTGATTGCGGCGATCGACAACCTGGGGGCGGGGCCAAGCCCGGTCAAGCTGCTTGCCATCGACAGCACTGGTGCAACCCCTCTCCTGTCTGTGGATGAGCAGGCCCAGCTGAGGGTGGTCCATGGGGTTGCTGACGCCCCGGCCGTGGATATCCGGGTCAATGGTGCCGCACCGACCGCCGCTCCGTTGCAGGGGCTGGCGTTCAAGGGAAATACCGGATATCTGGATCTGGCGGCGGCGGATTATGATTTTGTGGTCACGCCGACGGGCGCCACGACCCCTGAAGTGATCAATGCCAGCGACGTGCCGCTCAAGGCGGGCACCCGCTACTCCCTGTTTGCCGTCGGCCAGTTGCTGGATCCCGCTGGCGAAACCATTGAGCCCTTGCTGCTGACGGACACGGGCCGCGCGGTGGCGACAGAGGCGCAGCTTCGCGTGCTTCATGCGGCACCCACGGCTCCGGCAGTGGACGTTTATCTGACGACGGGGTCAGACATCAGCGCCAGCACCCCCGTGCTCAAGGCTGTGCCCTTCAAGGGGGACAGCGGGTATCTTGCGGTTGCCGCCGGTGACTACTTTGTCACCGTCACCGCCTCGGGTGACAAGAGCCCGGTCATTGGCCCCCTGCCGGTCACCTTGTCGACCAGCCAGGTATTAACTGCGGCAGCCTTGTCTGACAGCGTCGGGGGCGTCGATCCCGAGTTGCTGATCCTGGAAGACATCAGCAGCAGTCAATAACCCCCTCTCTCATCAAGAGCAGGGGTGACTGGACCCGGACTGAACTGTCAGTCCGGGTCTTTTTATGGCCTGCCGCTGGCTAGGTGGGGATCCTGGCAGTCCGGGGATGACCAGAAAGAGTCGGCCCGGCATAGAGCCGTCAGGCCCGGGTTGTGGTATGACTCGGGGCGTCACCAAACATAACCTGTCGGAGGACGAGACAATGCTGGCGTTGATCACCACGGCGCACCACACCTGCTACCCCAATCCCATCGCCTTTCGGGCCGGAGAGCGGGTGCGCATCGGCCACGAGGACGACGAGTTCCCGGGCTGGGTGCGCACCTTTACCGCAGACGGCAACGAGGGGTGGGCGCCCCTGTCCCTGCTGACCCCGATCGGCGCCGGCGAGGCGCAGGCGCGCCAGGACTATACCGCCCGGGAGCTGGATGTGGCGGTGGGGGAGCGGGTACGGGTGGATCGGGAGCTGGCAGGCTGGCTCTGGGTTCACAACGAAGCGGGGGGCTCAGGCTGGATCCCGGCCAGCTGCATCGCCTCGCCCTCATAAGGTGCAGCGGCTCGGAGAAGGAGTCGAGATCGGAGAGAGAAACCCGGCCAGCGACATGGCGTGCGGCCGGGTGAATTGTAAAGAGTAGGGTGACGGAAAACGGGATCAGCCTAGTCTAATCAACTCGATGGGGGCGTAGCGCTCCTGGCTGTTCGTCAGCAGCACGCACTTCTCATGTTCCGCCTCATAGGGGGTCAGGTTGTCGGTGTGCGCCTCCTTGAGGGTGTCGACTGCGCCGGTGGCGGCAATCATCACCCGTTGGCCCAGGGTCAGCACATTGCGGTTTCGATCGTAGATCTTCATGGCATTCTCCTTGTGGGATGGGTGCCCCGGCCCGTGCCGGGGCAACGGGCTCCAGACTACGCCCCTCGAAAAACGAGATGCCTGTCACAGATCAAAAAAAGGGGAAAGAGGGACTCGGTGCGGCGACGGGGCGCGGCGTTCTGGCCTCGCAGCCCGCCGGTGATCGCCACCGCCTGTCGCAGGGCAAGGAGGACGTCCCCGCTTTTCATCCCCTCGGGCTCGAACTGCAAGGGGGATGCGCTATAGTGGAGCCGCTCGTTTTACTGCCTTCAACCAACCGAGAGTGCATTATGAATCGTGATATCGCAGCCCAGTTCATCAAGATGCTGACCAACCTGGACCAGTGTCTGGCCAAGGCCGAGGCCCACGCCGAGGCGAAGAAATTCAACGTGGAGAACTTCTTCAATGAGCGCCTCATCGTCGACATGCTGCCCCTGAGCAAGCAGGTGCTGATCTGCTGCGACAGCGCCCGCGCCGTGGTGGCCACCGCCAGCCTGAGCGAGCCGCCGGTGCTGGGGGATGATCCCAAGACCATGGCGGATCTGCGCGCCCACGTGGCCAAGACCATCGCCTATCTGCAAGGCAAGCTGGACGCCGATTTCAGCCAGTATGCGAGCGGCCACTACTACCCCTACTGGGCCGGTGGCAAGGGGATGGACGGCCACAGCTGTGTCCACGAGTACGGCATCCCGAACTTCTACTTCCACCTCACCATGACCTATGCCCTGCTGCGCCAGGCCGGGGTGGATCTGGGCAAGCGGGATTACCTGGGCGGTCTGAACCTGCAATAAGCCGTGCTTCAGCGACGACAAAGCCTGCCCCCTGGCAGGCTTTGTCGTTTTCGGCCCGGCTCAGCGCCCCAGGTTGTCGGCCAGTTGCTTGGCGCGACTTGCGGCCCACTGATCGATCATCTTCTCCATCTCCTCGGCGGTGATGGGGGAATCCTTGTGGGTGGTGTCCGGGCTCTCGCGTGCGTCCATCACCCGCACCAGCAGCTTGCCGCTCTGGGCGTCGAGCAACTGGGCCATGCTGCCCACCTTGAGCAGATAGGGCTCCTTGCCTATTACCTCGCGGGTGACGTTGATGGCGATCTTGGCGGGCAGCAGATCCCGCAGCTTGGGGTCGGGCCGGGTCAGGTCGAAGTTGGTGATGGCCGCCTGCACCCGCATCACGCCGGGACCGGGTTCGGTAGCCATCTTGACGCCGTGGCTCATCAGCTCCCGCTGGAAGGTGGCGTGGTAGTAGCGGCCTATCTCGTTCTGCTCGTTGGCAGTCAGCAGATACCACTGGCCGTTCTCCTGGCGGATGAATTGCAAGGGATCGAGCAGTACCGCGTGGTACTGGCGCAGATCCACGCCGGGCTCCTTGTAGATACGCTGGTTGGGGTTGCTCTCGCTTTGCTGGAAGGCGGTGAGCGGGATCGCCTGCAGGCTGTGGGTGACCTGGTTCTTCACGGCGCACCCGCCCAGCAGGGCGGCGGCCATGGTCATCATCAAGACTCGTTTCATGGGGGCTCCTGGCGGTGGATGGTCGCTGCAAGAACACAGCCCGCCCTGCCCACAGAGATACCTGATCAGGCCCCTCTCTCACAAGGGGTATCTGTGCGGGGGCCACCGGGGGAGCCCCCGTGTCGGGTCACTCGGCGGGGATCTCGGGCTCCACCAGGGTGGCGAGCTGCATCAGGGACTCCTGCCAGCCGAGGTAGCACATCTCCACCGGGATGACCGCCGGAATACCCGCCTGTTCGATGGCGAGATCGGTGCCGCACAGCACCTGGGTGAGGGTGATGGTGACCTGCATCTCCCCCGGCAGGTTGGGGTCGTCGAAGCGGTCGGTGTAGCGGATGCGCTTGCCCGGCTCCAGCGCGAGATACTCGCCGCCGAAGGCGTGGGTGTGGCCGCTGGCGAAGTGGGTGAACGACATCCTGAACTGGCCGCCGACCCTGGCATCCAGCGCCGCCACCTTGCAGGTGAAGCCATGGGGGGGCAGCCATTTGGCCAGGGCGTCTGCCTCCACAAAGGCCTGGTAAACCCGCTGTGGCGGGGCCTTGAGTACGCGATGCAGAGTGACTGTGTTCATGGGGGACTCCTCTTGGTGGCAACAGGGACGGGTCGCAGCAAGGATAGCCGTCATCCCCGTGGCCTGCGGGGGGCGTCGCCTCCTTTCGCCTGCAGAGAGGATTTTTCGTTTTCTCTTCAAGGAGTTGATCAAGATAGAGGTTATTGTCACCGTTCGCTCATATAATCGCCGCCATGCAAGCGACTCGGAAGGATTCGATGACACAGCTGATGGCGGCCCTGCTGGGGTTGTTTTACGCCAGCCTGATCTGGGCGGCGCCCGTCCCCTTCGTGACGGCCCCCGGCCCCCATGCCACGCAGGGGAGGCTGGAGCCCCTGCTCTCCTGGTTCTCGGGGGAGTTTTCCAGCCAGGAGCAGGCCACTTTCGATGCCCGCTTCACCAGCGCCGAGCTGCGGCTGGTGGAGATCTGGCCCGGGGAGGGCCCCTTCCGCTGGGTCTATGCGGAGCAGTTTCTGACCGAACGGGCGCAGCGACCGTTTCGCCAGCGCATCTACCGCTTCTCCTCCCTGCCCGATGGCCGCATCCTGATGGCCGAACTGACCATGCCGAGGGCCACGGATTTTGCCGGCGCCTGGCGTCGGCCCGAGCTGCTCGACTCCCTCACCCCGCAGCAACTCTCCCTGCGCGAAGGGTGCGAGATCTGGCTGACCCGCCAGCCGGGCGGGGAGTACAAGGGACAGACTCGGGTCGGGCATTGCGCCACCGATTTTGGCGGTGCCACCACCCTGGTGCAGTACCTCTGGATCGGCCCGGACAGCGTCCGGTTGCTGGACAGGGCCTATGACAACGGCGCCCATCAGCGCTGGGGCAGCCCGGGGGAGGGTTACGTCTACCTGCGCAAGGGGATGCGGCGCGGGGAGTAGTCGCGCCGTCCGTCAAGGCCCCTCCCTGCTTGCCGCCAACAAGGATGTGCCGGTCAGGCCGCTGGCCAGTGCCCCTGCAGATCCACCAGGATGGAGAGGCTGACCGCGCCAAACAGCAGGCCCGTCATCAGGTTGAGCGGGCGCTGGATGCGGCCGAGCAGGTGCTGGGCGCGGGGGGTGGAGAGGCTCCAGGCCAGGGCGCTGAACCAGACGAGGGAGAGCAGGAACAGCTCCAGGATCAGCAATCCCCGGGTCAGGCCATCCACCTGGGGTGTCACCATGGCGGCCAGCAGCCCCATGAAGAACAGCATCGCCTTGGGGTTGAGCAGATTGGTGGCCAGCCCGCACTTCACCCCCTTGCGCCAGCCCGGCCGCTCGCCTCCGGCGCGCAGCGCCAGATCCCCGCTTCCCTGCCAGGCCGCTTTCAGCGCCCCCCAGCCCAGCCAGCCCAGATAGAGGGCACCCACCAGTTTCACGGCGAGAAAGAGCCAGGGCTGGCTTGCGATCAGCAGGCTGATGCCGGTCAGGCTCAGGGTGGCGTGGAGCAGGATGGCGAGGGCGATGCCAAGGGCCGCTCCGAGGGCGGTGGGCCTGTGCAGGCTGGTGCGCAGGATGAGCGCGAAATCCGGGCCCGGGCTCGCCAGGGCGACGAGGTGGACGAGACCCAGGGTCAGAAACAGGCTGGTGAACATAAAAGACCTCCGACAGCGGTATGGAGGTGACAGCATGGGGCAGGACGGGGGACGGGAGATTGTAAAAGATTGCAGCGGCGACGATTCAGGCGGGCAGCATCTGCTGGCGATACTCCGCCGGGGTGAGCCCGAAGGCCTGACGAAAACCGTGGTGGAAGTGGCTCTGATCGAAGAAGCCCACCGCCAGTGCCACCTCGCTCACCGGCAGACCGCTGCCGAGCAGGCGCTTGCCCTGTTCGAGGCGCAGCCGCTTGAGCCAGGCATAGGGGGTCATGCCGGTCTTCTTCTTGAACTGACGGAGGAAGGCGAAGCGATCCAGCCCGAACAGGGCGGCCAGGTCCTCCAGGGTGTGGCGCTCGTCCAGCCGGGCCAGCAGATGGTCGCGCAGGAACCTGAGCTGGGGATCCGCCAGGGCGTGGCGCTCGGGGGCGAGCCGGAACAGTTCGCCCAGTAGGGCCAGCAACTGGCTCTCCGCCAGCAGGCCGTCGGGGGAAGGGCCGTCCAGGTGCATGTGCAGGCGGGCAAAGCCCTGATAGAGGTCGGGGCGGCTCTGCAATCCCTGGTGGAAAAAGGGCTCGGGGTGTTCCGGCAGCCAGCGGGCCAGCTGCTCGGGGGCGATGGAGAAGACCCGCACCTCGTACCCTTCCGGCAGCAGGCTGAGGCCGTCGTGCATCTCGTCCGGGTTGACGGTGGAGAGTTCGCCGCGCACCAGGTTGTGGCTGTTCCCCTTGTGGATGAACTTCTGGCCGCCCCGCTGCACCAGACCGATGTGGTAGTCCAGATGCACGTGGCGGCCATAGCTGAACTCCCTGTGGTGGGAGTGGGAGAGTTCAACCCCCGGCAGCAGCCGGGATTGCCAGTAGTGGATGCGGGATTGGGGTGCGTTCATCCCCTATTGATACCCCGAAAGCGGCCCCTTGGCTTGTAGATTATTGCGCTGGCGCCTCAGCCGACCTCCTGGCGCCGCTTGCCGCTGCGCAGGCCATCCAGGCTGAACAGCACCAGGGCGCTCCAGATGCAGCCAAAGGTGATCATCTTGTCCAGCGCCAGCGCCTCGCCATACAGGGTCACCGCCAGGATGAACATCAGGCTGGGGCCTATGTACTGGAAGAAGCCCAGGGTGGAGAGCTTGAGCCGGGTGGCCGCCGCGGTGAAGCAGAGCAGGGGGGCCGTGGTGACGGCGCCCGCGGCGATGAGCAGCAGGTTCAGGTGCCAGTCATTCTGGGTGAGGTGGCTGGTGGGGCTGTCGGCGATGCCCCACAGATAGAAGGCGGCTGGCGGCAGCATGATCAGGGTCTCGATGAGCAGGCCGGTGAGGGCGTCCAGGGCCAGTTTCTTGCGAATGAGGCCGTAGATGGCGAAGCTCGAGGCCAGCACCAGGGCTATCCAGGGCAGGGAGCCGAAGGCGATGAGCTGGACGGCGACACCGACAAAGGCGAGCCCCACCGCCCACCACTGCAGGCGGCGCAGCTTCTCGCTCAGAAACACCATGCCGAGCAGCACGTTGAACAGGGGGTTGATGTAGTAGCCCAGGCTCGCATCCAGCATGTGGCCGTTGTTGATGGCCCAGATGAACAGCAGCCAGTTGCCGCCGACGGTGACGGAGGTGAAGGCCAGGGTGAGCAGCACCTTGGGCTGGCGCAGCACCGCCTGCACCTTGTGCCACTGGCGTCCGAGCAGCACCAGCACCATCAGCAGGGCGCAGGACCAGATCATGCGGTGGGTCAGGATCTCGGCGGCCGGCACGGCGGAGAGGGACTTGAAGTAGATGGGTGCCAGGCCCCAAAGGGTGTAGGCGCCGAGGGCATAGAGGACGCCCTGGCGCTGGATCTGTTGTTGCATGCGGATAACCTTCACTGGAGTGCGGATGTCGGGAAACATCGCAAAAAGTCAGTGTAGCGATCCTTTTGCAGGGAAAGAAGACAATAAATGGGTCTGACGGGATTTTAACAGCAGGAGCGACTTCAGCGACCGCCCCCGCGGCGGATCTTCTCCACGTCCATCAGCAGCCACAGCATGAGGGCGATGGCGGAGATCCAGGGGCCCCAGGTGACATAGGCTTCCCCCTGGCCCAGCACGAAGAACAACAGCGGCAGTCCCACCACCAGAAACAGTACACTTCCCAGAAAAAACAGCATTTTTATCTTTAAATTTAATGGCTTGCTATTTGACGATTATATCGATTGAGCGAGGGGATAAAAGAGTAAAAATGAGAAAGGGGGATTTCTCCCCCCTGTTTTGTTGATAAGCGTCATTTATGACGTTATTCGAGCTGGATCCAGGTGCTTTTCAGCTCGGTGTACTTCTCCAGGGCGTGCAGGGACTTGTCGCGCCCGTTGCCGGACTGCTTGAAGCCGCCAAACGGCATGGTCATGTCGCCGCCATCCCAGTTGTTGACGAAGACGGTGCCGGCGCGCAGGGCGCGGGAGCCCTTCACCGCCTGGTTGAGATCCGCCGTCCAGATGGCGGCCGCCAGGCCGTAGTCGGTGTCGTTGCCAAGGGCGATGGCCTCTTCCAGGGTGTCGAAGCCGGTCACCGCCAGCACGGGGCCGAAGATCTCCTCGCGGAAGATGCGCATCGTCGGGGTCACGTCGTCAAAGATGGTGGGTTCGATGTAGTAGCCGCCCTCCTCGGGCTGGGTGCGCTTGCCCCCCAGCAGCAGCTTGGCGCCCTCCTGCTGGCCGATGGCGATGTAGTTGAGGACCTGCTCCATCTGGATGTGGTCCACCATGGCGCCGATGCGGGTGGTGGGGTCGAGCGGGTTGGCCGAGATCCATTCGCGGGCGTGGGCCAGCAGCCGCTCCATGAACTGGGGCTTGATGCTGTTTTGCACCAGCAGGCGGGAGGCGGCGGTGCACACTTCCCCCTGGTTGTAGAAGATGGCGCCGACGGCGCTGCGGGCGGCGGCATCCAGATCCGGTGCATCCGCCAGCACGATGTTGGGGCTCTTGCCGCCGCACTCCATAAAGGCGCGCTTGAGGTTGGACTTGCCGGAGCACTGCACCAGGTGCTTGCCGATCTTGGTGGAGCCGGTGAAGGTGATGCAGTCGACGTCCATGTGCATGGCCAGCGCCTCGCCCACGGTGTGACCAAAGCCCGGCAGCACGTTGAACACGCCGTCGGGGATGCCCGCCTCCTTCGCCAGACCCGCGATGCGCAGGGCGGTGAGGGGGGATTTCTCGGAGGGTTTGAGGATCACCGAGTTGCCGGTGGCGAGCGCCGGGCCCAGCTTCCAGCAGGCCATCACCAGGGGGAAGTTCCAGGGCACGATGGCGGCCACGACACCGAGGGGCTCGCGGGTCACCAGGGCCAGGGCGGACTCTTCCACCGGGGCGACCTGATCGTAGATCTTGTCTATCGCCTCGGCGTTCCAGGCGATGCAGTTCGCGGCGGCGGGGGCGTCATACCCCATGGCGTCGCCGATGGGCTTGCCCATATCCAGCGACTCCAGCAGTGCCAGCTCCACCAGGTTCAGGCGCATCAGCTCGGCGAAGCGCTGCATGATAAGCTTGCGCTGCTTTGGAGAGAGGCCGCACCAGCGCTTGTCGTCGAAGGCGGCACGGGCCGCCTTGACCGCCAGCTCGGCATCGGCGGCGTCGCAGGAGGCGACCCTGGTCAGCAGTTGGCCGTTGGCCGGATTGATGCAATCGAAGGTGGCGCCGTTGACGGCATCCCGGTAGGTGCCGTCGATAAAGGCTTGCGAGGGCAGGGTCAGATGGGCGGCCTTGTGTTGCCACTGGGCCAGGGTCAGGTCACTCATGTTCACTCCTTGAACCGGCAGAAAGTCAGTCTCCGCGTATCAATATGCTAAACATCCTGCCGCTTGTAAATCCATCTTGTAACAATTCATTAAACACTGACCCCGAACAACCCGGGCCAACGGCGGGGCAAACTGGGCGCCCTGGCCTGTGGTGTCGGGGGTCGCGCGGCGGGGCGGGAGCCCGTGTCGCTGGCCTGATCCCTGGGCTGGGCAGGGGGGATCCCGGCGGGCTGTTACGGGAGAAGGCCCGTCAGAAGCTGGCGGGCGTGTTGGCCGAGATCAGCACGCACTCCTGATCCCCCACGTTGCGAAAACGGTGGGGAGTGCGGCTGTCGAAGTAGTAGCCATCCCCCGGTGCCAGCAGGTGAACCTGCTCGCCTACCGTGACTTCCACCTGACCCCGGATGACGATGCCGCACTCTTCCCCTTCGTGACTCAGCATGTCGTCACCGGTGTCGGCGCCCGGGGGCAGTATCTCCTGCATCATGCCGATGGCGCGGTTGGCGCGGCTGTGACCCACCAGACGGTAGCTGATGGGGTGGGTGCCGAGATCCGGCATGTCGTCCGCACGGAAGATCACCTCGGAATCCATCTCCGTCTCGTCGGTGAAGAAGCTGGCCAATGACATGGGGATGCCTTCCAGCACCTTGCGCAGGGAGGCCACCGAGGGGCTCACCTGATTTTTCTCGATCTGGGAGATAAAGCCGTTGGTCACACCGGAGCGTTTTGCCAGCTCGCGCTGGGAGAGGGCCGCCTTGGTGCGAACCGCCTTGAGGCGGTGACCGATATCCATCGATAGACACTCCTTGACTGTTTACTATTATTAAAATTGTGTTAAATATCTTATACCACCCCTGAGGGGTGACACCAAGCCGGGCGATAAAAGCCCTTTTTTATGGATTCAGGTGTTTAATTTAATAGGCATGAGCCGGGTGTTACTAAACGCCTTAAGGATGAGGTGACCATGAAACCTGTCAGCGACATCAATACCCCCGACATGTCCGCATTCTGGATGCCGTTCACCGCCAACCAGCAGTTCAAGGCGGCGCCGCGCATCCTGAAGTCGGCAGAGGGGATGTATTATCACTCAGAGGATGGCCGCAAGATACTGGATGGCACTGCCGGACTCTGGTGTTGCAACGCAGGCCATGGTCGGCGCGAGATCGCCGAGGCGGTCTCCCAGCAGATCTCCCACCTCGATTTTGCCCCCACCTTCCAGATGGGCCACCCCTTGCCGTTCGAGCTGGCCAACCGGCTGGTGGAGATCGCCCCCAAGGGATTCGGTCACGTCTTTTATACCAACTCCGGATCGGAGTCCGTGGACACCGCGCTCAAGATTGCGCTGGCCTGGCAGCGGGCTCGCGGCCAGGGGACCCGTACCCGGCTCATCGGCCGCGAGCGCGGCTACCACGGGGTGGGTTTTGGCGGCATCTCGGTGGGGGGCATTCCCGGCAACCGCAAGTGGTTCGGCTCCCTGCTGACCGGGGTGGATCATCTGCCCCACACCCTCAACATAGGGAAAAATGCGTTCACCAAGGGATTGCCAGCAGAAGACCTCACCCTGGCCGATGAACTGGAGAAGATTGTCTTCCTGCACGACGCCAGCAACATCGCGGCGGTCATCGTCGAGCCCATCGCCGGCAGCACCGGGGTCATCATGCCCCCCAAGGGCTATCTCAAGCGGCTGCGGGAGATCTGTACCAAACACGGCATCCTGCTGATTTTTGACGAGGTGATCACCGGTTTCGGCCGCCTCGGCTCCCCCTTCGCCGCCCAGGAGTTCGACGTCATCCCCGACATGATCACCTGCGCCAAGGGGCTCACCAACGGCGCCATCCCCATGGGGGCCGTGCTGGTGCAAAACCATATCTATGACGACATGATGGCGGCGGGCAAGGGGGCCATCGAGCTGTTCCACGGCTACACCTACTCCGGCCACCCGGTGGCGGCGGCGGCGGGTCTGGCCACCCTCGAGATCTACCGGAGCGAAAATCTGCTGACCCGGGCAGCCGAGCTGGCGGGCTACTGGGAGGAGGCTGCCCATTCCCTCAAGGGCTGCAAGCACGTGAAGGACGTGCGCAACTACGGCCTGGTGGCGGGCATCGAGCTCGAATCCATGCCCGATGCACCGGGCAAGCGGGCCTACGAGGTGTTCGTGCGCTGTTTCGAGAAGGGGGCGCTTATCCGGGTGACCGGCGACATCATCGCCCTGTCGCCTCCCCTCATCATCGAGCGCAGCCAGATAGACGATCTCTTCACCCTGCTGCAGGACGCCCTGCAGGCCCAGGACTGACCCCCACATCACACAGGATGGCGCTCGTCCCGGGCGTCATCCCCCTGTGCTGCCCCGGCGCGGCGAGGGGAGGACGGATGACCCATCACGGAGGATTTATGAGTTACAGGATCGACAACTTCATCGACGGCGAGACGACCGAGAGTCGCAGCGAGCGTTTCGGTGCCATCTTCAATCCGGCCACCGGCCAGCAGCAGGGCTCCGTCGTTCTCAGCACGGCCGATGAGTGTGCCGAGGCGATTGCCTGCGCCGAGCGCGCCTTTGGGGAGTGGTCCCAGACCCCGCCGCTGGTGCGGGCCCGGGTGCTGTTTCGCTTCAAGGAGCTGATGGAGCAGCACAGGGACGAGCTGGCCCAGCTCATCAGCCGCGAGCACGGCAAGGTCTTCTCCGACGCCCAGGGGGAGCTGACCCGGGGGCTGGAGGTGGTGGAGTTTGCCTGCGGCATTCCCCACCTGCTCAAGGGGGAGCACTCTCTCAACGTGGGCCGCGGGGTGGACAGTCACTCCATGATGCAGCCGGTGGGGGTCTGCGCCGGCATCACCCCGTTCAACTTCCCTGCCATGGTGCCGCTCTGGATGTTCCCGGTGGCCTTGGCCTGCGGCAACACCTTCATCCTCAAGCCCTCGGAGAAGGATCCGTCCCTCTCTCTGCGCATGGCCGAACTGCTCAAGCAGGCGGGCCTGCCGGACGGGGTGCTCAACGTGGTCAACGGCGACAAGGAGGTGGTGGACGTGCTGCTGACCGACCCGAGGGTCGGTGCCGTGTCGTTTGTCGGCTCCACCCCCATCGCCCAGTACATCTATGCCACCGCCTCGGCTCACGGCAAGCGGGTGCAGGCCCTGGGCGGCGCCAAGAACCACATGGTGGTCATGCCGGATGCCAATCTGGATCAGGCGGTTTCCGCCCTGATGGGGGCCGCCTATGGCGCGGCGGGCGAGCGTTGCATGGCGATCTCGGTGGCCGTGGTGGTGGGTGACGAGACCGCCGATGCCCTGGTGGCGAAGCTCTCGCCCCTGGTGGCGGCCCTTCGGGTCGGCCCCGGTCTCGGTCAGAGTCCGGAGAACGAGATGGGGCCCCTCATCAGCCGGGAACACCTGGCCAAGGTGCGCGGCTACGTGGATCAGGGAGTGGCCGAGGGGGCCGAGCTGGTGGTGGATGGCCGGGGCCTGAGCCATGGCGAGGGCTACTTCATCGGGGGCAGCCTGTTCGATCGGGTCGGCCCCGAGATGCGCATCTACCGGGAGGAGATCTTCGGCCCCGTGCTCGCCATCGTGCGGGCCCCGGACTACGAGACGGCCCTGCGCCTCATCAACGAACACGAGTACGGCAATGGCACCGCCATCTTCACCGGTGACGGAGATACCGCAAGGGACTTCACCACGCGGGTTCAGGTCGGTATGGTAGGGGTGAACGTTCCCATTCCGGTGCCCATGGCGTTTCACAGCTTCGGTGGCTGGAAACGGTCCATCTTCGGGCCGCTCAACATGCACGGGCCGGATGGGGTGCGCTTCTACACCCGGATGAAGACGGTGACCGCCCGCTGGCCCCAGAGCCTGCGCGCCGGCGCCGAGTTCTCCATGCCGACCATGAAGTGAGCCCCCGGCTCGCTGCCATGGCTTTAATCTCTTGCCCCCGCAGGCCGCCGGTCTGCGGGGGCGCTTCTGTCAAGGAGTAACAGATGCGACTGGGTATTCTCGATTGTGACCGGCTGGACCCCGATTTGGTGGGGGATTTTGGTCCCGTTTACTCCGAGATGTTTATCAAGGGTTTCCGGGCGTTGGCCCCCGAGCTGGAATTTCGGGTCTGGTCCGCCCTCGACGGCGATCTGCCCCCGGATCTGACCGAATGCGATGCCTGGCTCATCACCGGCTCGCGCCACGATGCCTACAGCGACATCCCCTGGATCCTGGCGCTGCGCGACTGGATCCGCCGGGCCCACGATGCCAACGTCAAGCTGGCCGGGGTCTGCTTCGGCCACCAGGTGATCGCCCAGGCGCTGGGAGGGGAGGTAATGAAGTCCACCAAGGGGTGGGGGCTGGGGGTGTCGGTCCATGCCATGCAGACGACAAAACCCTGGATGGCGCCGGGTCTGGACACCATCCGCATCCTGGCAAGCCACCAGGATCAGGTGGAGCAGCTTCCGCCGGGGGCGACCCTGCTCGCGGGCAACGACTTCTGCCCCAACTTCATGTTCCTGCAGGGGGATCACATCGTCGCCATCCAGGGGCACCCGGAATTCTCGGTGGCGTACAACCGGGCCCTGATCGAGCGGCGACGGGACAGGCTGCCCGATGCACATTACCAGAGCAGTCTCTCTTCCCTGGAAGGGGAGGTGGATTCCGCCACCATGATGCAGTGGCTGCTGCAGTTCCTCGGCATCCTGCCGATCGGGGCCGACGCGCGCTGAACCCCGTTTGTCATATCCACCGCGCTGATGCTAGATTTTGTAGCAAAATGAAGGATCAAGCGGCGATATGCCCAGTCCGGATGATACACTGGCCGCCATTTTTGGCGGCCTAGTCCATCGACGAGCGCCGCGTCAGTCTGTGAGGGGGCAACCTTGAAACTACAGCAGTTGAAGTATCTGATCGCGGTGCGGGACCACAATCTCAACGTCTCCGTTGCCTCCGATGCGCTCTATACCAGCCAGCCTGGGGTGAGCAAGCAGATCGGCTTGCTGGAGAGCGAGCTGGGGGTGCGCATCTTCGAGCGCCGCGGCAAGCACCTGCACCGGATCACCCCGGTGGGGGAGGAGATCATCAAGTGTGCCGAGGCCATGCTCAATATCGAGAGCAAGATCAAGGCCATCTCCCGGGAGTACCTGGATCCGACCGTGGGCACCCTCAACATCCACACCACCCACACCATCGCCCGCTACCTGCTGCCGAAAAGCGTCACCTACTTCACCAAAAAGTACCCCAAGATCTCGTTCCACCTGCATCCTGTGATGTCCGCCACCAAGGAACAGATCAGCAAGGGATACTCGGATTTTTCCATCGTGGCCCACGAGATAGGCTTCGACAAGGAGCTGATCGCGCTGCCCGCCTACCTCTGGACCCTCTCCCTGGTGGTGCCCCAGGAGCACCCCCTGGCCAAGGTGAAGAAGCCGACCCTAGAGCAGCTCTGCCAGTATCCCATCCTGAGCTACGAGAGCGGCGCCACCGGGCGTCAGGTGCAGGACAGGGTGTTCCAGGCGGCCGGCCTCACTCCCAACTACTACATGACGGTGATGGATGCCGGCGTCATCAAGCGCTACGTGGAGCTGGGCTTTGGCATCGGCATCATCTCCTCCCTGGTTGCCAACGATAGCGATGCCCCCGGCCTCGTGGCCATCAATCTGGAGCACCTGTTCGAGCCTTGCCCGGCCCAGATCTGCTTCAGCAAGAGCATCCTCTTGCAGAACTACATGTATGACTTCATCAGCTCTTTCTCCCCCCATCTCACCAAGGAGATGATCCAGAACGTGATGCAGCAGCCGACCCAGGCGCGCATCGACGAGCTGCTGTCAGGGGTGGAGCTGCCCGTCTACTGATCCCGCTTCCGTTTCTGTGCCGGCACCCCGGGGTGTCGGCCTCCTCCCGCCGAGGTTTCCATGTCCCGCATCCTGCTGCTCGCCAATCTCAACTGTGATCATGTGCTCTCCCTGGCCGAACCCCTGGTGGCGGGGGCGCGGCTGCAATACGTGGATCAGGGGCGCAGGCTCGGCGGCGGCGCCGCCAATACCGGCATCGGATTGGTGTGGGCGGGGCACGAGGTGATCATCGCCTCCCGGGTCGGGCTGGACGACACCGGTGACTGGCTGCTGGAGCAGGCGGCCTCATACGGCCTGGATTGCAGCCATGTGGAACGCTTTGGCGGCGAGACCGGCGAGCTGCTGGTGCTGGTGGACGCCACCGGTGAGCGCACCATTCTCAGGCGCCCACGTCGTCCGGATCTGCCGGGGGATCTGCCGACCGAAGGGGTGGATTGCCTCTATGTGAACTATCCGGGCACCGCCATCGTGGGCTACATGCGCCAGATGCTCGCCAAGAGTTTCGTAGTGGCCCAGTATCCCAAGGGGGGGCAGGCCCGCCGCCCCTGCCACGTGCTGGTGGCCTCCCGCTCCGATCTCGGCGAGGTGAGCGACCTCTGGCAGCATGCCCGCCAGCTCGCAGGGGAGCAGCTTGAATGGCTGGTGCTGACCGAGGGCAAGGCGGGCGCCGTGGCCATTCACGGGGAGGAGCAGGTCAGGGTGGCGGCGCGACCGGTCTCCGTGGTGGATACCACGGGGGCGGGGGATGCCTTCGCGGGCGGCCTCATCCACGGTCTTGCGCGGGGCATGGCCATGGCCGATGCGTTGCAGTGCGCCGTGGACTGGGGCGCCTTCGCGGTGGCCTCCGAGAGCTCCATCCCCTCCCAGGCGCTGCGCAACTGGCTGAAACAGCCCCACTGAACTCGCCGGACAACGGCTCCGGCGATGGCAGAGGAGGTGGGGGTTTGTCGACGGAAACCGCCAAAACCCCTCGCTGAGGCGGCAAGTTTGCGATCAATCAAAGAAAGTGTCGATTTATGTACATCTTCGTCGACACCCGCCCGGGCTGCTCTTACCCTTGTGACTTCACGACTCGGTCGAAGAAGCCCATCCCGTGCACACGCATGTGCAGACCCCCTCTTTGGCCACCGGCTGTCGTCCTGATTTCTGGCTTGTAGTAAGAGGCAAGTGCGACCATGCAACTGACACGATTTACCGACTACGCCCTGCGTACCCTGACCTTCCTGGCCATCCAGCCCGGTGATCGCCTGTCGACCATCACGGAAGTGGCCGACACCTTCGCCATCTCCCGCAATCACGTGGTCAAGATAGTGCATCAGCTCGGCATCAAGGGTTACATCGAGACGGTGCGTGGCAAGCATGGGGGCATCCGCCTCGGCCGTGCCGCCGTCTCCATCAACCTGCGCGATGTGGTGATGGACATGGAGCACGTGCTCTGCCCGGTGGACTGCAAGCGCGAAAACTGCCGTCTCTCCGGGGGCTGCCGCATCCAGGGCATTCTACGCCGCGCCATGCACGCCTTCCTGGAGGTGCTGGGGGAGTACACTTTGGCGGATGCGGTGCGGGATCCCACTCGTCTGTGCCACCTTCTCGGTATAGAGCAGGATAATATCCTGACCATGGCATGATGCCACGGTGAATGACAGAGGGGCCTGCGGGCCCCTCTGTCATTGCCAGCGATCAGAGCTGGGGCACAAGGGTGATGGCTCCGTGCAGACAGGCGAGGCCGCAAGCGCCGCAGCCATCGCAGGCGGCCATGTTGACGGTCACTCCCTCGCTGCCGACCTTGATCGCCTGCTGGGGGCAGGCATCTTCACACAGCAGGCAGTAGTAGCCCTGACGGGCCTGGCAGCTCGCCTCTATCCTGACCCGGGTCTGCACCTGGCGGCCGAGGCAGAGATCCAGTGCGCCCGTGGGACAGGCTCTGGCGCAGCTGCCGCAATAGCTGCACTGGCCACAGGCGAGATCCAGCACTGGGGTACCGGCGATGGGGCTGCCGTCATATTCGGGGCGATCGGCAGGTTTGATGAGGCCGTTGGGACACGCCTTGAAGCAGTCGCCACAACGGGTGCAGAGGGTGAGGAACTGGGACTCGTCGATGGCCCAGGGCGGGCGTGCCTCATGGCAGACCACCTCGGGTCTGCGGGGGCTCCCCCATGCGTGTGCCAGCCAGCGACAGAAAAAATGCGTCATGCCCACCTCTATACCTATTAGGGGTTAATTTTATCCAGTTTTAGGCCGGCAAGCCAGAGAATAGCGGCGGGCAGGATCGCAAGCCGGGTTGCCCTTGTGTAAGCTAGGCGGGTCTTTTTGCGGGATTGAATGAACTCATGTGGCTATTTCTGTGGCGTGCTTCTCTGCTCTATGTCTTCCCCCTGCTGATGTGGGCCTACTGCCATCTCAAGGGTATCGAGTTCAGTGAACTGGATACCGGGGTCAACAGCCACAAGTGGGTGGTGCTGGCGGCCTACCTGCTCTATGTGCTGATCTGGTTGCTGCTCAACCGCTATCTCGAACTCTTCCTGCGCCAGCGGGGGCGCCGATGACCCCGCTGCTGACCTGGTGGCCTGCCATGCTGGCTGGCGGGCTGGCACTGCTGTTTGGCTGGTGGTGGGGGCGGCGCAGCGGCCGTGAAGAGGCGCTGCTGCTGGAGGAGCGTTATCAGGGGTTGCAGGATCGCTGGGACGCGCTGCAGGACGAGAAGATGCTGGCTCAGCAGAAGCTGGATCAGCAGCAGACCCTGCTGCTCAAGCTCACCGCCCGTCTCAAGGAAGCCGAGGCGACCCTGCGCAGCGAGCGCATCGCCAGCGCCGAGAAGTTGCAGTTGCAGCAAGAGGCTGAACAGCGTCTCAGCCAGCACTTCGAGAACCTCGCCAATCGTATCTTTGAACAAAATGCTGGAAACTTCCGCGAACTGAATCAGAACAGCATGGATCTCCTGCTCACTCCACTCAAGGAGCAGCTCGAGGGCTTTCGCCGCCAGGTGGGAGAGACCCACGCCCAGGAGACGGCCCAGCGCCACAACCTCAAGTTCGAGCTGGAGCGCCTTGCCGAGCTCAACGCCCGCATGACCGAAGAGGCGGCGGCGCTGACCCGGGCCCTCAAGGGCGACAGCAAGCAGCAGGGCAACTGGGGGGAGGTGGTGCTGGCGCGGATCCTCTCCGAGTGCGGCCTGCGCGAGGGGCATGAGTACCACACCCAGGTCAACATCGAGGTGGACAAGGGCAAGCGCTACCAGCCCGACGTCATCGTCCACCTGCCCCAGGAAAAGGACATCATCATCGACGCCAAGGTGTCGCTGACCGCCTATGAGCGCTGGTACAACGCCGCTGACGATCTGGAGAAGGCGGTGGCGCTCAAGGAGCACGTCGCCTCGGTGCGCAACCATATCCGCGAGCTGGGCCGCAAGGATTACCAGCAGTTGCCCGGGGTGCGCACCCTGGACTATGTGCTGATGTTCGTGGCGGTGGAGCCTGCCTTCCTCGCTGCCCTGGAAGCAGACCCTTCCCTGGTGCGCTACGGGCTGGAACACAACATCCTGCTGGTGAGCCCCACCAACCTGATGGTGGCCCTGCGCACCATAGAGAACCTGTGGCGCTACGAGCGGCAGAACCAGAACTCGCGCCAGATAGCGGAGCGGGCCGGCCGCCTCTACGAGAAGCTGCGGCTGTTCGTGGAGGAGATGCAGCAGATGGGGGGCAGCCTGCACAAGGCGCAGGAGAGCTACGACAAGGCGATGGGGCGGCTGGTCAACGGTCGTGGCAACCTGATCGCCCAGGCCGAGCGCTTTCGCGAGCTGGGGGTCGAGGTGACCAAGCCCTTGCCGGACGCGCTGGTGGACCGGGCGCTGGAGCGAGAGGAGTCGGCGGACTGAGGGGAGTCGTCATTCGCCGGGACAACGAAAAGGGCAGCCATTGGCTGCCCTTTTCGTTTCATGCAACAGCCTGGACGGCTGCTTATTGCTTCCAGAAGGAGGGGAAGAAGAGCACAGCCACCGTCAGGATCTCGAGGCGTCCCAGCAGCATGCCGAACGACAGTATCCACTTGGCCGCATCCGGCAGACTGGCGAAGTTGGTGCTGGGACCGATGACAGGCCCCATGCCCGGGCCCACGTTGGCCACGGCGGTGATGGAGCCCGAGATGGCGGTCAGGGGGTCCAGCCCGATGGCGGCGAGCAGGGCGGCGATGAGCAGGATGATGGCGAAGTAGACCAGCACGAAGGAGATCAGGGAGCGGATGATGGCGTCGTTGACCGGACGGCCGTTGTACTTCTGGGGAAACACGGCGGAGGGGTGCATCAGCTGGCGCATCTGTTTCTTGAACAGGGCGAAGGCCACCTGGACCCGAAAGATCTTGAGCCCGCCCGAGGTGGAGCCGGAGCAGGCGCCGAGTGCCAGCAGGATGATGAAGATAATGGTGGTGAGCGGGCCCCAGGTGCCGAAGTCGCCGAGTCCGAAACCCGTGGTGGTGAGCACGGAGACGATATTGAAGCTGCTGATGCGCAAGGCATCCATGAAGCCGTAGATGTCTCTCACCCAGAGATAGAAGGTGACGACCAGGGTCACCCAGACGATCAGCCAGAAGAAGCCCTGCACCTGGGCATCCTTGAACAGGCTGTTGTCACGGCGGGAGAGGGCCTGCACATAGAGCAGGAAGGGCAGGCCACCGAGGAACATGAAGAGGGTGCCTATCCAGTGCGCCGCGTGGGAGAAGTGGGACATGGATTGATCGGAGGTGGAGTAGCCGCCGGTGCTGAGGGTCGTCATGGCGTGGTTGACCGCTTCGAACAGGTTCATGCCACTCACCCAGTAGGCGAGGAAGCAGAGCATGGAGAGCACCAGATAGACCAGCACTATGTTGTTGGCCACCGTTTTGGCGCGGGGGGCGCTCTTGTCGGACCAATCGGAGCTCTCGGTCTGGAACAGCTTCATGCCACCGACGTTGAGGTAGGGCAGCACCGCCACCGCCATCACGATGAAGCCGACCCCGCCCAGCCACTGCAGGATGGATCGCCACAGCAGGATGCTGTGGGCCATGCCGTCCAGCCCCGACAGCACGGTGGATCCCGTGGTGGTGACCCCCGACATGGTCTCGAAGTAGGCGTCGGCAAAGTCGATATGGGTGATGAAGACGAAGGGCAGGGCCCCGAAGACGCAGGCGACCACCCAGACCGAGGTGGTGAGCAGGAACATTTCCCGCACGCCGAGGTGAAACTCTGCCTTGCGACCGTAATGGAGGCAGAGCAGAGCGGCACCATGGGTGATCAAGACCGACTTGAGAAATTCGACGAAACCTTCCGAACCGGTCAGCAGGGCCAGCAGGGTGGGCAGCCACATGAAGAGCGCCAGCTTGGAGAGTACCAGCCCGAGCGTGAAGACGATGGGATGCAGCTTGATCATGCAAGATAACCTGGTCGTTGATTGAAAAAAGACCCGGACCTTTCCTGAGAAAAAGGGCCGGGTCCGGATACCGTTGCCAGAGACATGGCCGGCTTACAGGAAGAAGGGACTGGGCTGGAACAGACGCTCCACTTCCGGGATGTACTTCTTGTCCACCAGGAACATCACCACGTGGTCATCCTGCTGTATCTGGGTGCGATCGTGGGCGATCAGCACCTCGTCACCGCGCACCACTGCGCCTATGGTGGTGCCCGGGGGCAGCTTGAGCTCGCCCACTGTCTTGCCCACCACCTTGGAGGTGTTCTCGTCCCCGTGGGCGATCGCCTCGATGGCTTCGGCCGCCCCGCGGCGCAGGCTGTAGACGTTGGCGATGTCGGCACGGCGCACATGGGTCAGCAGGGCAGAGATGGTGGCCTGCTGGGGGGAAATGGCGATGTCGATGGAGCCGCCCTGTACCAGGTCCACGTAGGCGCCGCGCTGGATCAGCACCATGGTCTTCTTGGCCCCCATCTTCTTGGCGAGCAGGGCCGACATGATGTTGGCCTCATCCTCGTTGGTCACCGCGATGAAGACGTCGATCTGGTCGATGTGCTCCTCCGCCAGCAGCTCCTGATCCGCCGCATCGCCGCAGAAGACGATGGTGTGTTCCAGATGCTCGGAGAGCTGCTCCGCCCGCTTCTGGTTGCGCTCGATGAGCTTGACGCTGTAGCGCTTCTCGAGCTGGCGGGCGAGACCGGCGCCTATGTTGCCGCCGCCGACGATCATGATGCGCCGGTAGGGGCTCTCGAGGCGTTGCAGTTCCGACATCACGGCGCGGATATGGCCCGCTGCGGCCACAAAGAACACCTCGTCATCGGCTTCGATGATGGTGGTGCCCTGGGGGCGGATGGAGCGCCCCTGGCGGAAGATGGCGGCGACCCGAGTTTCGATGTTGGGCATGTGTTCCCGCAGGGTGGAGAGCGCATTGCCCACCAGGGGGCCGCCGTAATAGGCCTTGACCGCCACTAGGCCCACCTTGCCGTCGGCAAAATCCACCACCTGCAACGCCCCCGGATACTCGATCAGGCGACGCACGTAGTCGGTCACCAGCTGCTCCGGGGCGATCAGGTGGTCCACGGGGACGGATTCGGGCAGGAACAGGCGATCCCGCTCCACCAGATAGGCGGGGGAGCGAATGCGCGCCACCTTGTTCGGGGTGTTGAACAGGGAGTAGGCGACCTGGCAGGCGACCATGTTGGTCTCGTCGCTGTTGGTGACGGCGACCAGCATGTCGGCATCCTGGGCGCCGGCTTCGCGCAGCACCCTGGGATGGGCGCCGTGGCCGTTCACCACCCGCAGGTCGAATTTGTCCTGCAGTTCGCGCAGGCGCTCGCTGTCGGTGTCGACGATGGTGATGTCGTTGTTCTCGCCGGCGAGATTCTCGGCCAGGGTGCCACCCACCTGACCTGCGCCCAGAATGATGATTTTCATAAGGCCATCTTACTCAAGGTTGTTGCTTCGTAATGAGGCGGCCCGTCACCGGGCCTGCCATCCGCCGGTTCGGCCTACAGCTTGATGAGCTTGGCATAGTAGAAGCCGTCCATCTCCGCCTCGCCGGGCAGGAACTGGCGACCCGGACAGGCCGGGGTGTCTTCTGCATGCAACGGCACCAGGCGGGCATCCGGGGTATCGGCCAGGAAGGCGCGGATCTGCTCCCGGTTCTCTTCCGGCAACACGGAACAGGTGGCGTAGAGCAGGGTGCCGCCGTGCTTCAGCTTGCCCCAGAGGGCGTCGAGAATGCGGCGTTGCAGCTCGGCCAGCTCGCGGATGTCCTGATCCCGGCGCAACCACTTGATGTCGGGGTGACGGCGGATGACGCCGGTGGCGGAGCAGGGGGCATCCAGCAGGATGCGGTCGAACTGCCCCCGTGGCCACCACAGATCCGGCGTGCTGGCATCACCGTGGATCACTTGGGCCTGAAGGCCGATACGATCCAGGTTCTCCTGCACCCGCTTGAGGCGGTTGTCGTCGGCGTCGACGGCAACCACGCCGGCAAGGGCCGGCTGGCGTTCCAGCAGGTGGGCGGTTTTGCCGCCGGGGGCGGCGCAGGCGTCCAGCACCCACTCGCCCGGCTGGGGATCGAGCAGGGCGGCGGCCTGCTGGGCGGCACCGTCCTGCACCGAGCAGTCACCCTGCTCGAAGCCGGGCAGCTTGGTCACGTCGCAGGGGCGCTCCAGCAGGATGCAATCTTCCCCTTCCACACCGGCCATGGCCGGGATGCCCGCCTCGCTCATGCGGGCCAGCATGGCCTCGCGGCTCTGGCGCTGGCTGTTGTTGCGGATCCACATGGGCGGGCGCTGGTTGTTCGCCTCCATGATGAACTCCCAGTCATCGGGATAGGCCTGACGCAGGCGCTTGGTGAGCCATTCGGGGTGGCCGAGGCGGACGCTGGGGACGCGGTCGATGCGCAGCAGGATCACTTCGGCGCTGCGCTGGAAGTTGCGCAGTACGCCGTTGATGAGGCCGCGCAGGGAAGAGCCCTTGAGCAGCTTGACGGCGTTGACGGTCTCGGCCACGGCGGCGTGAGCCGGAATGCGGGTATAGATGAGCTGGTAGAGGCCGACCAGAATGAGGTAGTGGAAGATGCGGCTTTTGTTCTTGAGCGGCTTGTCCATCATCTCGCTGACCGCCGCATCGAGGCGGGGCAGCCAGCGCAGGGTGCCGTAGCAGAGTTCTTGCAGGAGGGCGCGATCGCGAGGGGCGACCTTCTCCTGGGCAGCAGGCAGAACGGCGGAGAGAGATTGACCCTGATCCAGCACCTGTTGAATGACGAGAGCAGCCTGTGCGCGTGTTTTCATAGCGTTACCTTAGATGCACAAGTCGGGGCCAGGGCCCCGCTTGTGTCAATTCAATCCAGATCAAATCAGTTGCGTGCCAGGTTCAAACCAGTCGCGGCGAGAGTTGAGCAGATCCGAAACGGACATGGCCTTCTTGCCGGGAGGTTGCAGGGTCAGCAGGCGCAGCACCCCCTGACCGGTGGCAACCTCGATCCCCTGCTTGTCGGCCTTGAGCAGGGTACCGGCTGCTTGGCCGTGATCCTGTGCGACGACCTCGGCCTGCCACACCTTGACGGTCTGTCCGGCGACGTCGAACCAGCTGATGGGCCAGGGGTTGAAGGCACGGATGCAGCGCTCGATGGCAACGGCGTCCATCGACCAGTCGATGCGGGCTTCTTCCTTGGAGAGCTTCTCGGCGTAGTTGGCCAGCGCATCGTCCTGGGGCTCGGCGGCGGTGTCGCCGGCAGCCATGGCGTCCAGGGTATCGACCAGTGCCTGCGGGCCCAGACCGGCCAGCTTGTCATAGAGGCTGGCAGAGGTCTCATCACTGGCGATGGGGCAGGTTACCTTGCGGATCATGGCGCCGGTGTCCAGCCCCACGTCCATCTGCATGATGGTGACGCCGGTTTCGGCATCCCCCGCCCAGATGGAGCGTTGAATCGGGGCGGCACCGCGCCAGCGCGGCAGCAGGGATCCGTGCACGTTGATGCAACCCAGACGCGGCGTATCGAGCACCGCCTTGGGGAGGATGAGGCCATAAGCCACGACGACCATCAGATCGGCACCCAGAGCGGCCAGTTCGGCCTGCGCCGCTTCATTGCGCAGGGAGGCAGGTTGATAGACCGGCAGATCGTGGGCCAGCGCCAGCTCCTTGACCGGGCTGGCAGTGAGCTTCTGGCCGCGACCGGCGGGCTTGTCCGGCTGGGTATAAACGGCGACGACCTCGTGGCCGGAAGACAACAACGCCGCCAGATGACGGGCGGCGAAGTCGGGGGTACCGGCAAAAATCAGTTTCAGCTTGTTCAATGGAGCGGATCCTCAGAGGACTTTGCGATCTTCACGGGCCATCTTTTCCAGCTTCTGACGAATGCGCTGGCGCTTGAGCGGGGACAAGTAATCCACAAACAGCTTGCCGACCAGATGATCCATCTCATGTTGTATGCAGATGGCGAGCAGATCGTCCGCTTCCAGCTCGAAGGTGTTGCCGTGGCGATCTTGCGCCCTGACCTTGACCCACTCGGCGCGCGGAACCAGAGCACGGTTGCCGGGCACGGAGAGGCAGCCCTCTTCGATGCCGGTGCTGCCGGACTGCTCCAGGATCTCCGGATTGATCAACACCAGCTGTTCTTCGCGGTTCTCGGAGACATCGATGACGATGATGCGCTGATGAATGTCGACCTGGGTCGCAGCCAGGCCGATGCCTTCCTCCGCGTACATGGTTTCGAACATATCATCTACAATGTGTTGTAACTCGGGTGTAAAGGCTTCGACAGGGGCCGCGACTGTGCGCAGACGCTCATCGGGGAAACGCAATACATCTAGAATGGCCATAATTTTTTCTTTAGTTTCATATAAACGCAGTCAATATTGACGTAATTCTAGTCATTTACGCCGACAAAAAACAGCAACACTTTGCGTGCAGAAGTAACAGGGAGTGTTATGTATCTGAAGCAAATCGTCGTCGCCTGCCTGGCGACAGCCCTGGCCGGTGGCGCCATGGCACAGCAGTTGACGCTCAAATCCGGTTACCCCGAGACTTATGTGGTGCAAAAAGGGGACACCCTCTGGGACATCTCGGGCCAGTATCTGGCCGAACCCTGGCTCTGGCCACGCCTCTGGAACATCAATCCGCAGATCGCCAATCCCCACTGGATCTATCCCGGTGACGTGCTGCACCTGAGCTGGGTCAATGGTGAGCCTCGGCTCGGCAAAGCCAGTCAGGGGGGCAAGCAGGTCATCCGTCTCTCGCCCAAGAACCGCTATGAAAACAAGGCCAATCCCATACCGACCCTGCCTCTGAGTGAGATAGCGCCCTTCCTGCAGACCGACCACATTCTGGCCAACAATCAGCAGAGCAAGGACCTGCCCTATGTGCTCGGCAACAATGACAAGCATGTCGGGATGCTGGAGGGCGACATTCTCTATGTGAAAGGAGCCCTGAATCCGGGCCAGAGTTATGGCCTCTATCGCCCGGGGGTGGCATACAAGGACAAGCATACCGGCGAGTCGCTCGGTCAGGAGGCAATTTTTGTCGGCACGGTGCGGGCAGAGGAGTACCTTGCCCACGACACCACCAAAGTGACGCTGACCCATAACCGGCGTGAGGTGTATCAGGGCGACAAGGTGATGCCGCTGCCGTCGCAGGAGAGCATCTCTGCCGTGTTCATGCCAAAGGCGGCACCTTCCATTTCCCCCGGCTATGTGATCGAGCTGCCGAGCAAGGTACATGGTGGGGGCAAGTTTGATGTGGTACTCATCAACAAGGGGGAGCGTGATCAGGTGGCCCCGGGCGATGTGCTCGAGATCCTGCGCCCGGGAGCCGAGATGGTGGACAAGAATGGCAAGGTGTCATACCGGGAATATTCATCCGTCTATGACAAGGCGTTCTATTCTGCCGGCAAGTCATCGCTGCCTGCCGAGGCCGTTGCCAGAGTCATGCTGTTCAAGGTCTACGACAAATTGAGTTACGGTCTTATCCTGCAGAGTCAGGATCTGGTCGGCTCTGGTTATCAGGTCAGTAATTTCTGACGTGTCCTTGCCACTGGAGCGGTTGTCGCTATGGCTGACGCTGGATGCCGTTACAGGCATAGGCCCGGTCACCGCCGCTCGCCTGTTGGCGCATGTGGGTGGTGACATCACAACTCTGTTTGACTCAGACGATGGCGCCCTGCGAGCTCTTGGTCTGCAGAGTGCCCAGATTCAGCAGATGAGATGGCCTCTTCCTGTCGTGGAGCAGGGATTGAGCTGGGCCGCCGAGCCCGGCAATCACCTCCTCTGTCCCGATGACCCCGCATATCCTGCCCTGCTCAAAGAGATCCCCGGTGCCCCGCTCTTGCTCTACTGCCGCGGGAACGTCTCATCCCTCTCCCTGCCACAGTTGGCGATGGTGGGTACCCGCCACCCCACCTATGCCGGCAAAGACAATGCGACACGCTTGTGTGCCGAGTTGGTGGGCTGTGGTCTGGCGATCACCTCCGGCCTCGCGTTGGGCATTGATGGCGTCTGCCATCAGCAGGCGCTGGCATCGGGCGGAATCACCCTGGCGGTGCTGGGGTCCGGTCTGGATTGTCTCTACCCCAAGCGTCATCAGGGGTTGGCGATGCAGATCCTCGAGCAGGAAGGTCTGCTTGTCTCCGAGTTGGCGCCCCAGCAAGGCCCCCTGGCTGAACACTTCCCTCGCCGCAACCGTATCATCAGTGGTCTGTCGCTGGGGACACTGGTGGTGGAAGCGGCAGAACAGAGTGGTTCGCTCATCACGGCCCGTTATGCGCTGGAGCAGGGCCGCGAGGTCTTTGCCGTTCCCGGCGCCCCGCAAAATGCACAGGCAGCAGGGTGCAACCGTCTGCTTCAACAGGGTGCCAAGCTGGTCTTGAATGCCGCCGATATCCTGGAAGAGTTTCCAAGGCTGGTCTTGCCCCCCGGACCCGCCAACGGTTCTTCCGAGGCGCAGTATAATAGCGAATTGCCTTATGCCGATTTGTTGGATAACGTAGATTATGAGACCACGAGCGTGGATACCGTTGCCGAACGGGCCCGGCTTCCTGTCGATGTCGTACTGGGCAGGTTGGTAGAGCTGGAGCTGGTTGGTGCAGTGATGGCGGTAGCCGGTGGATACGTCAGAGCGAGGAGGGCGAATCATGTTTGATGTATTGATGTACCTTTTCGAGACCTACATCCACAGCGATGCAGATGTGATGGTCGAGCAGGATGAACTCACCGACGAACTGAGCCGGGCCGGTTTCGACAAGGACGAGATCGAGAAAGCGCTCAACTGGCTGGAGCGACTGGCCAACCTGCACGACAGCGAGCGGGAAGTCTATGTCACCGCAAGCCAGCAGGGCTCTATGCGGATCTATGCGCCGCAGGAGCTTGTTCGCCTCAGTACTGAATGTCGCGGTTTCCTGCTGTTCCTGGAGCAGGCGCAAGTGCTGAATGCCGAAACCCGTGAAATCTGCATCGAACGGTTGCTCGAGCTGGACAAGCCGGACATCGAGCTGGACGATCTGAAGTGGGTCGTCATGATGGTGCTGTTCAATGTGCCAGGCAGCGAAAACGCCTACCAGCAGATGGAAGAGCTGGTGTTTGACGAGTCGGACGGCGTCATCCACTGACAGCCCGGTGCCGCGCTGGTAGAATTCAGGCCATCTGGATTTCAAGGCGCGGCCCATGTCAAAGATCGATCACCACCTCTTCTCTGCCCACGAACATGCCTTCGAGCGCGAGCCGTGCCCGCAGTGTGGTGCTGAACTGGTGATCCGCCAGGGCAAACACGGTCCCTTCCTTGGTTGTTCAGCCTATCCCGCTTGCGATTACATTCGCTCCCTCACCCCCTCTGGCCGCGACATAGAGAAAGTGCTCGAGGGGTCGTCCTGTCCGGATTGTGGCCATTCACTGGCCATCAAGAAGGGTCGTTACGGTCTGTTTGTGGGATGTACCCAGTACCCGGCCTGTCAGCATATCGAATCCCTTCAGGAGAGTGACGATACCCAAATCCTCTGCCCGGAGTGTGGCAAAGGTCATCTGGTGAGCCGCACGTCCCGTTATGGCAAACAGTTCTACTCGTGTGACGCCTATCCTCACTGCAAGTATGTGGTGAATGACAAGCCGGTTCCCATGCCCTGTCCCGAGTGTGGCTGGGGCATCATGATCGAGAAGAAGGTGCGGGGAAACCTGCGCTGGGTCTGCCCGCAAAAGAAATGCTCCCACCAGATTGAGCGGGTATAATCTCGCCGCCCATGATCAGGCAGGCGGATTGCTGGTCAGCGTGAGGTTGTGAGCCGATGCGCATCGCCCAACTTGCCTTGATCCTGACCTGATCGCCATCTCAAACTCCCTGCGGTTGCTCGGTTCACTGATGCACTCAAGCGTCTGAGCCGAAATGCATGACTGAAGAGGAGCAGGGATATAGCCCATATCGCAGCAGTGATGGCCCCGATGCCGTCATGTCGGTTCAACATACAATCCAGTGATGAGAGGCGGCAGCGTGGCTGTCGCATGTGCCTATGCCAAATGAATTTGAACAAGCGGTTGCCGCCCTTCAAGGAGAAGGGGTTATCGCCTATGCCACCGAAGCCGTGTTTGGTCTGGGGTGTGATCCTGATTCCGAAGCCGCCGTGCAGCGGCTGCTGGCCATCAAGCAGCGGCCGGTGGAGAAGGGATTGATCCTGATCGCGGCAGATCTGGCGCAATTGCAGGACTACATCGACCTGAGCCAGCTCAGCGATGAGCAGCTTGCTCGCGTGCAGGCGAGCTGGCCTGGTCCCTTCACCTGGATCATGCCCGCTCGCGCGACGACGCCGTCCTGGTTGACCGGTCAGTTCGAGACCCTGGCGGTGCGGGTCACAGGCCATCCCCAGGTGCAAGGGCTTTGCCGGGCATTTGGCAAACCGCTGGTGTCCACCAGTGCCAATCTCACCGGTGAGGAGCCCGCTCGCCGGGTGGCTGATATTGGCGATCTGCTGGCAAGCCAGCTGGCTTACATTCTGCCCGGCGAAGTCGGGGGGCAAGCCAACCCGTCCGAAATCAAGGACGCCCGCACCGGGGCCATCATTCGCCCATCCTGAGTTGGGCACGGCCCTGTTTCATGCAGGTTGTGCGATGAGGTCATGACAATACGAGAAGTGCAGGCAGTGCATGCATGATGCCTGTCTGACAGGAGATAAAATGAGCAAACCGGATGTGGCCCAGGTAAAAGCCTTCCTGCTGCAATTGCAGGATGATATCTGCCGTGGCCTGGAGCAGGCCGATGGATGCGGGCACTTTGTGGAAGATGCCTGGAGTCGCGAAGGTGGTGGTGGCGGTAGAACACGGGTGCTGCGCCAGGGGGCGGTGATCGAGCAAGGTGGGGTCAACTTCTCCCATGTCTATGGCGATGCCATGCCGGCATCCGCGACCGCACATCGTCCCGAACTGGCTGGCCGCAGGTTTGAGGCCATGGGGGTGTCGCTGGTGATCCACCCGCATAATCCCTATGTACCGACCAGCCATGCGAATGTGCGGTTCTTCATCGCCGAGAAAGAGGGGGAGGAGCCGATCTGGTGGTTTGGTGGCGGCTTCGACCTGACGCCCTTCTATCCGTTCGAAGAGGACGTGAGGCATTGGCATCAGGTCTCCCATGAGCTCTGTCAGCCGTTCGGCACCGACATTTATCCCGAGTTCAAATCCTGGTGCGATCATTACTTCTTCCTCAAGCATCGGGGCGAGACGCGCGGGGTGGGTGGTCTTTTCTTCGATGACCTGAACCGCTGGCCATTTGCCGACTGCTTTGCCTTCATGCGTGCAGTGGGTGAGGGTTACCTGGCGGCCTACTTGCCGATTGTCGAGCGACGCAAGGAGCTTGCTTATGGGGAGCGGGAACGGGCATTCCAGCTTTATCGCCGTGGCCGCTACGTGGAGTTCAATCTGGTCTACGACCGCGGGACCCTGTTCGGACTGCAGACGGGGGGGCGTACCGAATCCATTCTGATGTCGATGCCGCCGCTGGCGCGCTGGGAGTACGACTGGCAGCCGGAGGCTGGCAGCCCGGAGGCATTGCTCTACAGCGAATACCTCAAACCGCGCGAGTGGTTGTGACCAGAGGGGCCACGATGGCCCCTTCTTATTGGCCGATATTCGGCTTGTTCCTTCATGAGAAAACCCGTTAAATCGGGATATTGCCCTCAAAAGGAACGCCTTGATGGATCGTTATCTGGTTTTTGGCCACCCCGTGCGCCACAGCAAATCTCCCTTCATTCATTCCCTGTTTGCCAGGCAGACCCAGCAAGAGCTGGAGTATGGTCTGGCAGAACCGGCCGTCGATGAGTTTGCCAGCGCTCTGAACCACTTCTTCGCCGAAGGAGGGAAGGGGTGCAACGTGACCGTACCTTTCAAGGAGCAAGCCTTCGTGCTGGTGGAGCGGCTGAGCCCCAGGGCCAAGCGGGCGGGAGCGGTCAACACCATCAAACTGACTGATGATGGCGTGCTGCTGGGTGACAATACCGACGGCGCCGGGCTGGTCGCCGATCTCAAGGCTCACGGAGTGAACCTTGCCGGTAGCAGGATCCTGCTTCTGGGAGCTGGTGGCGCAGCTCGTGGCGCCCTGGCCCCCCTGCTGGCGGAAGCACCGGGCGAGATCGTTGTGGTCAACCGTACCCATGCCAAGGCGGAACAGTTGGCTGTGGAATTCAGGGATCTGGGCAGCATCACGGCTCAATCCTATGAACAGCTGGTGGGGCCGTTCGATCTCATCATCAATTCCACCTCAGCCAGTCTGCAAGGTGAGTTGCCACCTTTGGCTCCAACCCTCATCCACCCGGACATCGCGATCTACGACATGATGTATGGCGCAACGGACACAGCCTTCATCGGCTGGGCCAAACAACATGGCGCGCGCCATACCATGGATGGATTGGGCATGCTGGTCGAACAGGCTGCGGAGGCTTTTACCGTATGGCGAGGGATCCGGCCCGGCACCAAGCAGGTATTGAGAGAGTTGCAGCGCAATCTGGGCGTCGTGTGAACCAGCTAGTGTGCTCTATTGGGCTGTCGGCAGGACTGATGTAGAGATTCTGCATCGCTGGATAGGGGGCATCCATCAGGATGCGGCACGACACGTGTGACGTGAAACGGTTGTTCTGTGGTGGGGGTGTGGCAGAACAGGTGCCATTTTTATAAAACCATTGCGTAACAATAAGTTATTTTACTTTGCCGTCACTCGCAGAATTTTTTTGAGTTTTTTCTCAAAGCAGCGGAACTTCTGTAACGGACTGCTGACTAACTTGATAGTTGAGGAAGTGCTAGCTAGTCACCTTTATAACTCCCCGGTATTCGTACTGGGGATTTTTTTATCTGCATGAAAATTATGAATATTTTTTCTCTTCCCTATCTTTGAAACTAAATTACATAAATTACTTTCACTTTCTGCTGCTTTGCTGTACAGTTGTCGGCGTAGGGTACAGAGGTAAGATGTTCTATCTTTCAGACCTTTTATTTCACGTAATTGAATGTGGCTGAATAGCAGCCCCGATGAGTCATCGTCGGGGCGTTTTTTTATGAGTAACGTTTAGAGTAAATGCTTTAATTGTTGCCGTTCTTTGTTAGAATGAAGGCGTTTCTTGAGGAAAACCAATCGTCTTTGTTCTCGAGAACTCGCTTTTTCCCAAATTTTTGAACTCATTTCTTCAGGCCGGTTTGCAATGGCAAGACCGGCCTCATTTTTATCCCTATATTGCCTCACTGTGTAATTAAATTTCAGTTTCGTTTGTTACAGCCTTCAATTCTGATTTTTTACTCGATATCCATGAAAACGGTATCAGGTTGATGATTAGTTAATTATTTTCGCGTCTGAACATGCTATCAGTATGATTTAAATATATTTTTTGAGGTTTTTCTTCAGAGGTGGCGAAGGCGGGGAGGGAGGGCTCGGAGATGGGGGGATCATGAAAGCCTTTCAATCAGCGGAGGTCCAACTCCGCCAATTGCAGCCAGGGAGAGGAGTCGTTTACTCCTCGTTCTGATGATCTTAGTCGTCTGCCTGGGAGTTGTCTGCTTCGGACAGGTACCAGCCGCTCAGGGTCTGGGCCAGCTTCTCGACGCCGATATTGGTCAGAGAAGAGAATGCTTCAACCTGGATCTGCGGGCCCAGTTCTGCCACCGCCTGACGAACCTTGATCACCTGGTTGTTGCGGGGCCCCGGGCTTAACTTGTCCGCCTTGGTCAGCAACAGCATCACCGGCAGTTCACGGTGTGAACTCCATTCCAGCATGTTCATGTCGGTTTCCTTGAGCGGATGGCGGATGTCCATCAGGATCACCAGCCCTTTCAGGGACTCCCGTCGTTGCAGGTATTCAGCCAGTGACTTTTGCCACTTGAGCTTCATTTCCAGCGGAACCTGGGCATATCCATAGCCGGGCAAGTCGACCAGGCGTTTGCCCGGCTCCAGTTCAAACAGGTTGATAAGCTGAGTACGGCCAGGGGTCTTACTGGTACGTGCCAGGTTCTTGTGCTTGGTCAAGGTATTCAATGCAGACGATTTGCCAGCGTTGGAACGACCGGCAAACGCAATCTCGACACCCCCATCATTTGGCAGGTGGCGGATGTCGGGTGCGCTGGTCACAAAATGCACCTTATTGAAATTCAGAGTTTGTGTTTCCAACGTAAATTCCCCATAGAGATAGAGGGTTATAGAGTTACTTTTTTGTGAAATAGTGTAAAATGGCGTCGCTTGAACGCGTTTATTTTAACATGCCTTCAGCGGCATGGGATCTGGAAGCCTAATAACGAGAAAGTTGGAACGCCATGAAGAACCTAGTCATTACACTTGCTCTGATGGTTGGCGTAACTGGGATGGCACAAGCCAAGGGCGATGCCGCTGCGGGACAAACCAAGGCTGCCGTCTGTGCGGCCTGTCATGGACCGGACGGCAACAGCCCAGTCGACATGTATCCCAAGATTGCTGGTCAGCACGCATCATATATCAAAAAACAATTAGTTGAACTGAAGGCTGCAGCTTCTGGCCAAACTGGTCGGGTTGCGCCCGTCATGGGACCTATGGCGTTGCCGTTGTCCGAGCAGGATATGGACGATCTTGCCGCCTATTTCTCCAGCCAGAAGGTGACGCCGGTTGCCGTGCCCGATGATGTGGTTGCCGCAGGCAAGGCGCTTTATATGGGGGGAGACATGGAGCGAGGCCTGGCCGCCTGTACCGCCTGTCATGGCCCACGGGGTTCCGGCGTCGAGCAAGCGAAGTACCCCAGCCTGTCAGGGCAGCATCCCGCCTATATCAAGGCCCAGCTCACAGCTTTTCGTTCGGCGACCCGCGACAACGATCCCAATGGCATGATGCGGGATGTGGCCAAGAAACTGACGGATCAGGACATCGAGGCGCTCTCCAAGTATGTGGCGGGGCTTCACTGATATAGCCTGTCAGTTATCTTGTTGAAAAGAACAGGGAACCATTGTGTTCCCTGCTCTTTTTTGAGGTTGTAGCGATCGCCCGTAAACAGCCTGCATTGCTGTAAGAGATCTTCTATATACGGGGCTGGTCGTGTCTGAAAGATTGCTCACGTATATTTTTTTATGTTTTGTTTTTCAATGAATTAAGAAATAGAGCATCATTTTGTACCAGTTCGAAATGTGCTTTGGTTGATTGAGTCATCCAGCGAAGAAGTTACAGTAGGCAATCAGGATTGGCCGGAGAGAGGGTGCAAGACCCGTCTTCGGTTTGACAGGATGTCGGCTCGGAGCATGCGATGAGCAATAGATGTAAAAAGCCAGGATGGTGACCGCCAGGGATGAGCGGGGCTGCGGGAGGCAACCACCCCGATGGGAGGCAGGATGTCGCCGGTTTGGGTTAGACAAACAAACACACGCACACTCAGGACTGGTCAATAAGGATCAGGATGATCCAACGAAATGATGCGCCGTGGTTCGCCCAGGGATAAGGCGATTGGCTACCAGGGAATGGAACTCGCATGATGGAAAAAGGCAGCTTCGGCTGCCTTTTTTCTATTGGGTCATTAACCCGCCAAGACATTCTGTGTCAAAATACCAGCAACATGCCCAGAGGATGCCGATCCTGCGGTGTTCAGCGACCCAAAGTGGTCGAATTGGTGCGGGATCCCACTCTTGTTCCATATTTACTGTTCCCCGCTTCAGCATCCTCCCCGGACGACACGCTCCGGGGGTTTCCATTCAGTTATTTGTCGGAGTCATTCATGTCGGCCAAACAACCCAACCGCAAGCCTACCGGCAAGCGCAAAGAATCAGATGCCAGTGCCCAGGAAGGTCGTGAGCGCAAGCGCGCCGCCAAGCGCAAGGGCCTGAAGGCGGGCTCCCGCCAACAGGTCGAGCAGGCGGGCAAAAAGAGCGGCTCCAAGCAGGCCAAGGATCCACGCATCGGCTCTCGCAAGCCCATCGCGCTGATTGCCGACGAGAAGGGCAGCAAGCCGGTGGCGACCAAGCCTGCGAAAGAGAAGCGGGTGGTGATGACCCCCGAGCAGGAGCTGGCGTCCATCGAGAATGATGATCGCCTCAATGCCTTGCTGGATCGTCTGGATGCCGGTGAAACCCTGGAGGCCGCAGAGCAGGCATGGGTCGATCAGCGGGTTGACCGTTATCAGGAGCTGATGGACGAGCTCGGTATCATCGACAACGACGATGACGAAGATGGCGACATGGATTTTGATGATGCCGATTTTGACGAGCCGAGTCAGCCTGCCTCCGAAGAGGAGCTGTGGGAACGTTTCTCTCAGGCAGACTACCAGCCTGAAGCCAAACCCGAGCCGAAGAAAAAGTGATGAGTGGATGGATGCTGGCCGCCCTGTTGGGTGGCCTGATTTTGCTGGGGCTTGCCGTCTATGCCGGCACCCTGATGGCGCGTCTCAAACGCCAGCAAGAGATGCAGCAGCACGCCATTGCGGCCCGCAACGAGCGGATTCTGGAGAGTGTCAGGGTGATCGCCCACGCGGTACGAGATGGTCAGTGCGACTACTCAGAAGGCGCCATCCGGCTGACCAATCTGCTGGATGCCTTGCAAATAAAGGGGGGCCGCGCCTTTGCCACCGAGTTCCCGGGGCTCTACGGCCTCTATGAGAAGGTGAAGGAGATGCCGACCCATGAGGCGAGGCGGGCACTCAAGCGCAATGAAGTGATGAAGATGGATCTCGAACGCAGCGGCTACGAGGCCGAGCTGGAGGCGCAGATCCTTGAGGATGTCGCCAGACTGAAGGATTTTCAGTTAAGCCGGTGAGCCCATGACAAAGACAGAGGAAGCAAGCGTGCAAGCAGAACAGATTGTGTGGGATCAGGCCCTGATCGAAAAATACAACTACAGTGGTCCGCGTTATACCTCCTATCCCACTGCGCTGGAGTTCAACGAGGGGTTCGGCTATCCGGACTTTGTCCAGGCAGCGGGCCAGTATCCTGCACGCAATCTGTCGCTCTACGTGCACATCCCCTTCTGTCACAAGCTCTGCTACTACTGCGGCTGCAACAAGGTCATTACCCGGCACCAGCACAAGGCAGATCAATACCTCGACTACCTCGAACAGGAGATCAAGGCCCAGGCCCCCCTGTTCAAGGAGAGACTGGTCACCCAGCTGCACTGGGGTGGCGGCACACCCACCTATCTGAGCGAACCCCAGACTCGTCGCCTGATGGCCATGTTGCGGGAGCACTTCCACTTCGCCGAGGAGGGGGAGATCAGCATCGAGGTGGATCCCCGCGAGATCGAATTGTCCATGCTGGATGTGCTGCGGGAGCTCGGTTTCAACCGCATCAGCCTCGGCGTTCAGGACTTCAACAAGACGGTCCAGGTCGCGGTCAATCGGGAGCAGGACAACGACTTCATCCGCGCCATGCTGGTCCGTGCCCGCGAGCTGGGGTTCCGCTCCACCAATCTGGATCTCATCTACGGTCTGCCGCACCAGAACCGGGAGAGCTTCCATCACACCCTGGAAGAGGTGCTCAAGACCGACCCGGCCCGCCTCTCCATCTTCAACTATGCCCACCTGCCGAGCCGTTTTGCCGCCCAGCACAAGCTGAAAGAAGCGGACATGCCGGCGCCGCAGGAGAAGCTGGCCATGCTGCAGGACACCATTGCCTTCCTGACCGGCCAGGGTTATCAGTTCATCGGCATGGACCACTTTGCCAAGCCCGATGACGAGCTGGCCGTCGCCCAGCGCGAGGGCAAGCTGCATCGCAACTTCCAGGGCTATACCACCCAGGGGGATTGCGATCTGCTGGGGCTGGGGGTCTCTTCCATCAGCATGATGGGGAATGCCTATTCCCAGAACCAGAAGGATCTCAAAACCTACTACGCCCAGGTCGAGTCACTGGGCCATGCCCAGTGGAAGGGGTGCTCCCTCAATCGGGACGATCTGATCCGTCGTGAGGTGATCAAGCGCCTCATCTGCGATTTTTCCCTGAACTTCGCCGCTGTGGAGCAGGCCCACGGCCTGGTGTTCAAGGAGTATTTTGCCGAGGATCTCAAGCTGTTGCAGACCTTCATCAACGACGGTCTGGTGCGCATGACCGAAGAGGGGCTGGAGGTGGTCTCCACCGGTCAGCTGCTGATCCGCAACATCTGCATGTGCTTCGATGTCTACCTGCGCAGCAAGGCGCGCCAGCAGCAGTTCTCCCGGGTGATCTAGGCCGGGCAATGTCGTGGGACAATAAAAAAACCGCCTTTCGGCGGTTTTTTTATTGGGTTTTACCCCTGCTCAGCGTTGAGCCGCACGGGCACTCAGCTCGGCCTTCTCGGCTTCGCTCAGGAAGGCCAGGATCAGGCCGTTCTGCTGGGCGGTGCGGATTTCGCTCACCGTCATGCCGGCAGCGGGGGCAGCCACCTCGTATTCGTGAGGCAGGTCGATCCCCTCCACCGCCGGATCGTCGGTATTGAGGCAGGCCAGCACGCCGGCCGCCAGGAACTGGCGGATCGGGTGATCGGCCAGACTCGCCACCGTGGTGGTCTGGAGGTTGGAGGTGAGGCAGGACTCGATGCCGATGCGGTGTTCGGCCAGATAGGCCATCAGGGCCGGATCCTGGATGGCCTTGACGCCGTGGCCGATGCGCTCGGCTCCCAGCTCGCGAATGGCCTGCCACATGCTCTCGGGGCCGGCGGCTTCACCGGCGTGCACGGTGACCCGCATGCCTGCATCCCGCACCCGGCGGAAGTGGTCGGTGAAGAGCTCGCCCGGGAAGCCCAGTTCGTCGCCGGCCAGATCGATGGCGACCAGGCGATCGCGATGAGCCAGACAGGCATCCAGCTCCTGCTTGCACTGCTCGGTGCCGAAGGTACGGCTCATGATGCCGATGAGATTGGTCTTGATGCCGAAGTCACGGCTGCCTGCGGCCACACCGTCGATGATGGCTTCGACCACGCCCTGCGGGTGCAGTTTGTGGGTCATCGCCATGTAGGCCGGGCTGAAACGCAGCTCGGCATAGTCGATCCCGGCACGCAGCAGATCCTCCACGTTTTCGTAGGCGACCCGGCGGCAGGCATCGTAGTCGGCCAGCACGGCCACGCCCCAGTCCAGTTTCTTCAGGAAGGCCACCAGACTCGGTTCGTTCTCGACGATCTGCACGTGCGGGCGCAGGGCTTCCAGCTCATCGGCCGGCAGTCGGATGTTGTGCTGACGTCCCAGCTCGAGAATGGTCTGCGGGCGGATGTTGCCATCCAGATGGCGATGCAGGTCGGTCAGGGGGAGGGATCTGTCAATCATGGGGCACCTTCTGCGAGTCGGGTTGGAAAGCTGCCATTCTAGGCGGGGCGCCTGAAAAAGATACCCCGTTTGCAAGCAAACGGGGTGTGATTGGTCAGGCTTTCCCTCAAGGCGTGATGGGAATCGTTTTTCCCGCAGGCTCAGGGAATGTCGAGCTCCTTGAGCTTGCGGGTCAGGGTATTGCGGCCCCAGCCGAGCAGGCGGGCAGCCTCCTGCTTGTGACCGTGGGTGTGATCCAGTGCCGTCTCCAGCATGATCCGTTCGAACTGTGGCATGGCATCCGCGAGGATATCGGTCTCCCCCAGGGCCAGCTTGGCGGCCACCCAGTCCTGCAACTGCTGCTGCCAGCCACCGGTCAGGGCGGGCTGGCCCGGCTCGGCGGTGCTGGTGATGGGCGTCAGCAGCTCGGTGGGCAGATCGCCTACCAGCACCTCCTGGCCCGAGGCCATCACCGTCAGCCAGCGGCAGACGTTCTCCAACTGGCGCACGTTGCCCGGCCAGGGGAGGCGGCTGATGTAGGTCTGGGTATCCGGGTGCAGGCTCTTGGCCTCCACGTTCAGCTCCTTGGCGGCTCGCAGCAGGAAGTGCTGGGCCAGTTGGGGGATGTCCTCCCGGCGCTCCTTGAGGGCCGGAATATGGATGCGGATGACGTTGAGGCGGTGGAACAGGTCTTCCCGAAACTCGCCGTCGGCGACCCGCTTCTCCAGATTCTGGTGGGTGGCGGCAATGATCCGCACATCCACCTGCACCGGTTGGTGGCCGCCTACCCGGTAGAACTGCCCGTCCGCCAGTACCCGCAGCAACCGGGTCTGCACGTCCAGCGGCATGTCGCCTATTTCGTCGAGAAACAGGGTGCCACCATCGGCCTGTTCGAAGCGGCCGTGACGAATGTTGTTGGCGCCGGTGAAGGCTCCCTTCTCATGGCCGAACAGCTCGGATTCGATGAGATCTTTCGGGATGGCCGCCATGTTGAGGGCGATGAAGTTCTTGTGGGCCCGGGGGCTGTGCTTGTGCAGGGCATGGGCAACCAGCTCCTTGCCGGTACCGCTCTGGCCGTTGATGAGCACCGAGATGCTGGAGCGCGACAGCCGGCCGATGGCGCGGAACACCTCCTGCATGGCAGGGGCTTCGCCGATGATCTCCGGGGTGGTGGTGGCTTCCTGCTGGCGAGCCTTGCGCTTGGTACGTTGCTCCTTGAGGTGGTTCTCGGCCCGGCGTACCAGGGTGACCGCCTCGTCGATGTCGAACGGCTTGGGCAGGTATTCGAAGGCACCTCGCTGGTAGGCGTTGACCGCGCTGTCGAGGTCCGAGTGGGCCGTCATGATGATGATGGGCAGATCGGCCTGGCGGCGATGGATCTGCTCCAGCAGGCTCAGGCCGTCGATGCCCGGCATGCGGATATCCGAGAGGATCACGTCCGGCGAGCGCATCTCCAGTGAACTCAGCAGGGCTTCGCCGTCGGCGAAACTTTCGCATTCGAAGCCTTCGCTGCCAAGGGTGCGCTCCAGAACCCACCGGATGGAGCTGTCGTCATCGACGATCCACACTTTTGCTGTCATGAGGTTCCCTTACTTGCGAAGTGGTAAATAAATGGTGAATTCGGTGTGGCCCGGCCAGCTGATGCAGTCGATGCGCCCCTTGTGCTGATCGATCAGGTTCTGGGCGATGGAGAGGCCCAGGCCCGTTCCCCCTTCCTTGCCGGTGATCATGGGGTAGAAGAGGGTGTCGCGAATGGCGTCGGGAATGCCGGGGCCGTTGTCGATGATCTTGATTTCGGCCGCCAGGCGATAGCGCTGGCCATGGATGGTGATTTGGAAGGCGGTGCGCGTCTTGATGCGGATGAGGCCGTCCTGATCCCCAAGGGCCTCGGCGGCGTTGCGCACTATGTTCAGGAACGCCTGTTGCAGCTGATCCGATTCCATCTCGAATTCGGGGATGCTGGGGTCGTAGTCCCGCTCGATGCGGATCTGCGGCGGCAGCTCCAGGTCCACCAGACGGCGCACCTGTTCCAGCACGGAGTGAACGTTGTGCATCTGGTGACGGCCGGGACGCTGGGGACCGAGCAACCTGTCGACCAGCACCCGCAGGCGATCGGCCTGCTCGATGATGATGCCGGTGTATTCACGCAAGGCCGGGTCGGGCAACTCCTTTTGCAGCAGTTGGGCCGCGCCGCGCAATCCCCCCAGGGGGTTCTTGATTTCGTGCGCCAGGCCGCGCACCAGCTCCTTGGCGGCCTGCTGCTGGGCGTGTTGCTGCAGCTCCTGGCTGATCTTCTTCTGCTGATCGATCTTGCGCAGTTCTACCACCATCAGTCGCTGTTCATGATCGGCCATGGGACTGACGCTGATCTCCACCAGCCTGGGCTCCCCCTCCACCACCAGGGTGACTTCGCTGTCGGTGAAGCCCTGCCCCGAAATGAGGCACTGTTTGAAACGCTGCAGATCGAGAGAGATGTGTTCCAGCAGGTGGGGCAGTTCGATGCCGATCAGTCGTCGTTCGCTGAGGGAAAGCAGCTGCTCTGCCGCCGGGTTGACGAATTGTATGCAGAGACGTTCATCCATGAGAATGACGGCGGTCAGCAGATTGTCCAAGAGTGTCTTGGCGTTGTCCGAGCGGGTTGGCACAGGTTTCTCCCTAAAACGGTGCTGTACACCTGGAATGCACCAATATAGTGCATCAAGTTTACCCGCATCGGTGCGTCACATCACCCCTAATTGGCCTTGGGGGCGGCTCTGGGAGCCTGATTCACCGACGCCCTGTGCAGGTAAAAGGTGGTTGGCTTAGATTTAGCAAGGATCGTACCGTCTTTGGCGAGCAACTCGAGCCGTGCCTCGTAAGCGCCCCTATCGAGGTTTTCCACCCGTATGGCCAGGCTGTTGTGAACCAGGGGCACCGCCTTGCCGTTCAGGATCAGGCGCACATCGTATTGCACCGGGACCTGGGGAGAGATCTCGCCCTGGAAGACGATGTTGCCGGTATTGTCGCGCAATGTGCTGCCCGGTTCCGGAGAGATGAGGTCGATCTCCAGGGGAGCCGCCTCCAGGGCTTTCCTGGCATCGACACCGGTCAGGCTGTTGAAGTTGTCCACCTGGACCGAGTGGGGGGCGGTGCCGATGAGCGGCGAGACCCGCAGGTCCACCTCTTTTGCGCTCTTGCCGGGAGGAGGGGCATCGGTGTAGTGGGTCACCCCCTGGGGATCGACCCAGGAGTAGACGCGGGCGGCCTGTGCGGAACAGGAGGCCATCAGCAGGAGGCTCAGCAGCCAGGGTACAGTGTTCATCCATCTCTCCTTGACGGGGTTCACCTTAATCCTATCAGAGAAAAACCACGGGGTCGGGGTGTGAACAGCCGAGGGTGGTACGGCTCCGTGAACGGGATCATCTTTCTGCACGATCGTGCCCGTTTGGCGGTATTTCCGTTGCCAGAATGAAAAAAAACCCGCCAGATGGCGGGTTTGTCATGGGAAAGCGGATTAGACGGAGTAGTACAGCTCGAACTCCAGCGGGTGCGGAGTCATGCGCACGCGGTCAACATCCTGCTGTTTCAGTTCCAGGTAGGAGTTGATGAAGTCATCGCTGAACACGCCACCACGGGTCAGGAACTCACGGTCTGCATCCAGTGCGGACAGCGCTTCGTCCAGGGAACCGGCAACGGTCGGGACTTCGGCAGCTTCTTCCGGCGGCAGATCGTACAGGTTCTTGTCCATGGCATCGCCCGGATGGATCTTGTTGATGATACCGTCCAGACCGGCCATCAGCTGGGCAGCGAAGGCCAGGTAGGGGTTGGCAGCCGGATCCGGGAAGCGCACTTCGATGCGGCGGGCTTTCGGGCTCGGCACGACCGGGATACGGATGGAGGCAGAGCGGTTGCGGGCGGAGTAGGCCAGCATGACCGGTGCTTCATAGCCCGGCACCAGACGCTTGTAGGAGTTGGTGGTCGGGTTGGCGAAGGCGTTGATGGCCTTGGCGTGCTTGATGATGCCGCCGATGTAGTGCAGCGCCATCTCGGACAGACCACCGTACAGGTCGCCTGCGAACAGGTTGACGCCGTCTTTGGCCAGGGACTGGTGGCAGTGCATGCCGGAGCCGTTGTCACCGAACATGGGTTTCGGCATGAAGGTGACGGTCTTGTTGTAGGCGTGGGCCACGTTGTGGATCACGTACTTCAGGACCTGTACTTCGTCAGCCTTCAGAGTGAGGGTGTTGAAGCGGGTTGCGATCTCGTTCTGACCGGCGGTCGCCACTTCGTGGTGGTGAGCTTCGACGACCTGGCCCATCTCTTCCAGCACCAGGCACATGGCGGCACGGATGTCCTGGGAGGAGTCAACCGGGGCAACCGGGAAGTAACCACCCTTGACGAACGGACGGTGACCCTTGTTGCCGTGCTCGTAGTCGGTACCGGAGTTCCAGGCAGCTTCTTCGGATTCGATCTTCACGAAGCTGTGGCCCATGGTGTTGGAGAAGGTGATGTTGTCGAACATGAAGAATTCCGGCTCCGGCCCGAACAGCACGGTGTCAGCGATGCCGCTGGACTTCAGGAAATCTTCGGCACGCTTGGCGATGGAGCGCGGATCGCGGTCATAGCCTTGCATGGTGGCGGGTTCAAGCACGTCACAGACGATGTTCAGAGTGGTCTCTTCGGTGAACGGGTCCAGTTTGGCGGAAGCCGGGTCCGGCATCAGCACCATGTCAGACTCGTTGATGCCCTTCCAGCCGCCGATGGAGGAACCATCGAACATCTTGCCGTCTTCGAAGAAGTCTTCGTCAACCTGGTGGGAAGGGATGGATACGTGCTGCTCTTTACCCTTGGTGTCGGTAAAACGCAGATCAACAAACTTGACTTCGTGTTCCTGGATCAGGGCCAAAACGTTCTGGGCTGACATGCTAAGTAACCTCCGGTGTTAAAACTCTTTGGGTGAATGCGTCGTCAAATTCACATAAGCCAGTATCGTGCCAAGTTTGTGACAGCTTGATTTCAGGGCACTTGCACCGTTTCAGGCTGTCGAGAAACCCGTTCTCATGCCGGTTGCTGCATTAAAGTGGTGCAACCTTGGATCGTTTTGGTGCACCGAGATGGTGCGCCAGCGTATCCAGGCCATCTAAGCAGCCTTTTGCTGCGGGGTCCATGATCCTGATCCTTTGTTGTGCGTGAATGTGTTGCAATTCTGCTAGGCAGATCACAAAGGCGAGAGTACAATTAGCGCCCAATTTTACCCGGTGATTTGAGGCGAGAATGTTAGAGAATTTACGCAATATTGCGATTATTGCGCACGTTGACCACGGCAAAACGACTCTGGTTGATAAGCTGCTGCAGCAATCCGGCACTCTGGATCGCACCAGCGAAGGTCAGGAACGGATCATGGACTCCAATGATCTGGAACGGGAACGTGGCATCACCATTCTCGCCAAGAACACTGCGATCCGCTGGAACGACTACCGCATCAACATCGTGGATACCCCGGGTCACGCCGACTTCGGTGGTGAAGTTGAGCGTGTGCTCTCCATGGTTGACTCCGTGCTGCTGCTGGTCGACGCCGTTGACGGCCCGATGCCGCAGACCCGTTTCGTGACCCAGAAGGCGTTCGCCCAGGGTCTGAAGCCCATCGTGGTCATCAACAAGATCGACCGTCCGGGTGCTCGTCCTGACTGGGTAATGGATCAGGTCTTCGATCTGTTCGACAACCTGGGTGCCACCGATGAGCAACTGGACTTCAAGGTTGTTTACGCCTCTGCACTGAACGGTTGGGCCACCCTGGATCAGGACGTCCCGTCCGAGAACATGGAACCCCTGTTCCAGGCCATCGTCGACAACGTGGAAGCCCCGAAGGGCGACGTTGACGGTGCCTTCCAGATGCAAATCTCCCAGCTGGACTACAACTCCTACGTGGGCGTCATCGGTATCGGCCGCATCACCCGTGGTCGCGTCAAGACCAACCAGCAGGTCACCATCGTCGGTGCCAACGGCAAACCGCGTACCGGCAAGGTCGGTCAGGTGCTGGGCTACCTGGGCCTGTCCCGTACCGAAGTGACCGACGCGCAAGCGGGCGACATCATCGCCATCACCGGTCTGGGCGAGCTGAAGATCTCCGACACCATCTGTGACAACAGTGCCGTCGAAGCCCTGCCGCCGCTCTCCGTTGACGAGCCGACCGTGAACATGACCTTCCAGGTCAACACCTCGCCGTTCGCCGGTAAAGAAGGCAAGTTCGTCACCTCCCGCAACATTCTGGAGCGTCTGAACCAGGAGCTGGTCCACAACGTGGCCCTGCGCGTGGAAGAGACCGAAGATCCGGACAAGTTCCGCGTCTCCGGCCGTGGTGAACTGCACCTCTCCATCCTGATCGAAAACATGCGCCGCGAAGGTTACGAACTGGCGGTATCCCGTCCGGAAGTTATCCTGCGTACTGTGGATGGCGAACTGCAAGAACCGTTCGAAACCGTTACTGTGGACGTGGAAGAAGCGCATCAGGGTTCCGTGATGGAGCAGCTCGGCCTGCGTAAAGGCGAGATGACCAACATGACCCCGGATGGCAAGGGTCGCGTCCGTCTGGACTTCATCATCCCGAGCCGTGGCCTGATCGGCTTCCAGACCGAGTTCCTGACCATGACCTCGGGTACCGGTCTGCTGTACCACACCTTCGACCACTACGGTCCGCACAAGGGTGGCAGCATCGGTGAACGTCAGAACGGCGTGCTGATCTCCAACGCCACCGGCAAGGCTCTGACCTTCGCCCTGTTCGGTCTGCAAGACCGTGGTCGTCTGTTCATCGGTCACGCGACCGAAGTGTACGAAGGCCAGGTGATCGGGATCCACTCCCGCTCCAACGACCTGACCGTCAACTGCCTGAAAGGCAAGCAGCTGACCAACATGCGTGCCTCCGGTACCGACGAAGCCCAGGTGCTGACTCCGCCGATCCGCATGACCCTGGAGCAAGCTCTGGAGTTCATCGACAACGATGAGCTGGTGGAGATCACCCCCAAGGCCATCCGTATCCGTAAAAAGCTGCTGACCGAACTGGATCGCAAGCGCGCCGGTCGTGCTTGATCGATAGCTGTTCATCGACAGACCAAAGAGAGGCCTTAAGGCCTCTTTTTTTATGGGCTCATGGGGCCTGAGCTGGATGGAGGCGCATCCGGCCGGTCTGCGGGTGGCCAAATGACCACCCTATCTGACACAATGTCTGCATGATCACGCTTACGAGAAACAAGATGCAGCAGCAGATCCGCGGCCGTCTGGCCCATGCACTCTCCTTCTTGCGCCACGATGGTGCCCACTTCGCCCAGTTTGTCTGGGGCCGTTTCCAGCAGGACAGATTGACGGTGACCGCCGGTTACCTGGCCTATGTGACCCTGCTCTCCCTGGTGCCCATGATCGCCGTGGTGTTCGGCATGATGTCGGCCTTTCCGGTGTTCCAGAGCCTGAAGCAGGCGATGGAGCAGTTTGTCTATCACAACTTCGTCCCCACCGCAGGGGAGATGCTCAAGGAGTACATCGACGGCTTCGTGGCCAACGCCACCAACACCACGGCCGTCGGTATCGGTGCCCTGATCGTGGTGGCCCTGATGCTCATCTCGGCCATCGACAAGAACCTCAACTACATCTGGCGGTCCACCCGAAGCCGGCCCTTGGCCCAGGCATTCGCCATGTACTGGATGATCCTGACCCTGGGCCCCGTGCTCATCGGTGCCAGCATCGCCATCTCCTCCTACATTCTCTCGCTCAGGTTGTTCGCGGCTGACAGCCTGTTCGGTATCGGCTATCTGCTGCTGCGCAGCCTGCCGTTCCTCTTCTCCGTGCTCACCTTCCTGCTGATCTATACCGTGGTGCCCAACTGCCGCGTGCGGCTGACCCACGCCTTCATCGGTGCCCTGGTGGCGGCCACCCTGTTCGAGCTGGCCAAGCGCGGCTTTGCCATCTACATCACCAACTTCCCCTCCTACCAGGCCATCTATGGCGCCCTGGCGACCATTCCCATCCTGTTCGTCTGGGTGTATCTGAGTTGGCTGGTGGTGTTGCTGGGGGCCGAGACCACCGCCTGCCTCGGGGAGTACGAGAAGCCCGGTGCAGAGGAACTGGCCTGACGCCGGCCGGCCATCACACCGGATCCCGACACAAAGGCGTTGGCCCGGGCAGGGCATTTATTGGTAGCATCGACGACCGCTCATCCCGCAGGATGGGCGGTCGTGCTGTTTTGAGAGGAGAGGGATGTGATTGCACTGATTCAGCGGGTCAGCGAGGCCAGCGTAACGGTAGAGGGGGAGGTGACCGGGGCCATCGGCCAGGGGTTGCTGGTGCTGCTCGGGGTGGAGCAGGGGGATGACGAGGCCAAGGCGGACAAACTGCTGCACAAGGTGAGCGGTTATCGCATCTTCTCGGACGAGAACGGCAAGATGAACCTCAACGTGAGCCAGGTGAGCGGCAGCCTGCTGGTGGTCTCCCAGTTCACCCTGGCGGCGGATACCGGCAAGGGGATGAGACCCAGCTTCTCCGGTGGCGCCCATCCCGCAGATGCAGAGCGACTCTATGAGTACTTCGTGGCTCGCGCCAGGGAGAGCGGCGTGCCGACCGAAACCGGCCGCTTCGCCGCCGACATGAAGGTCAGGTTGCTCAACGACGGCCCCGTCACCTTCTGGCTGCAGGTATAAGGGTGGCAGGTAGGGCAGGACTCAGCGGAGGGCAGGACGCGATGCCTGCACACTTCGCAGGTTCTTCACCCTGCCGGTGCTCGCCCGCCCTGGCCATGCTGACGGGTCGCGTGCAGGATGACGTTGCGGTAGCCGGGCACGTCGTGGACGTGGGTCGGGCCTATCCACTCCTCTGCCAGTCGCAGAGCCTGTGCCTGTTCGAGCCGGGTGCGGGGCAGCAGATTGATGATGAGGGTGCCGCTCAGGCGTTTAGCCAGCGCCTGATAGAGCGGAGCCTGGAACAGCAGCAGGGGGTTGCCGTCCTGGCTGAACAAATCCAGCAGCACCAGATCGTAGATCTCCTGGCTCTGGTGCAGGAAGTGCAGCGCATCGGCGTGATGCAGCCGAGGCGAGCCCCCTGATGAGGGGAGGAAGAACTGCTGGAACAGGGTGAGGATCTCGGCATCCAGATCCACGCAGTCGTGGTGGGCATCGGGCCAGCGTGCCGCCAGGTGACGGGTGAGATCCCCTCCGCCCAGCCCCAGCTCCAGGATCCGGCTTGCCTGCTTTGGCAACTGCTCCGCGATGCTCCGTTGATGAGGCAGACAGAGGCGGGCCGGCTGGTTGAGGCTCATGGCGGATTGCACCACGCCGTCCATTTCCAGCCAGCGATGACGGGCATTTTCAAGCACCGAAACGCGGCGTTCGGGTTTGGCACTGAGGTGCAATAAGTGATCGGCTTGGTACGCTTGCAGATTGAAGTCCATGAATTTGCACGGCAAGATGGCTTTCGACCAGTGTAACTCAAGGATGTTGTTATGTACCGGGTGGTCACCCCCCAAACGGCAGCCGAGCTGGATACCTACTACAGGCTGCGCCGGGAGAAATGGTTGCGTCAGTCCTTCCATCTGCCAGTCGGCGCACACTCAAGGATCGCTTTATGTACCGGGTAGTCACCCCAGAAACACCAGCGGAGCTGGATGCTTACTATCAGTTGCGCTGGGAACTACTGCGCAAACCCTTCAATCTGCCCCTTGGCTCCGAGCGTGACGAGTACGATACCGTCGCCATTCACCGGCTGATGCTCTCACCCGACGGAACGCCCATCGCCGTGGGTCGCCTCTTTGTGGGCGGCGATGAAGCCCAAATCCGCTTTATGGCGCTGCGACCCGAATTTCGCGGCCAGGGGCTGGGCGCCCGCATGGTGGAAGATCTCGAGCAGCTTGCCCGCGACGAGAAGGTGAAACGGCTGGTGATGAACGCCCGCCAGGAGGCGGTGGAGTTCTATCGCCGCTGCGGCTTCCTCGAGGTAGGGGAAGGCCCCGTCTCCTTCGGCCGCATCCCTCACCGTCAGATGATCAAGTCCCTGAGTCCCATGCAGACCATCCAGTACCGTCCGGAGTGGTGCCAGGATCTCACCACCCGCTGGTCGCGGGGCATTCCCATCAGCGAGAAGATGGGGGTGCACATCACCCACTACGATGGCCAGACCTTCCACCTCAAGGCCAACCTGGCGGCCAATCTCAACGTCCACGACACCATGTTCGCCGGCAGCATCTACAGCCAGTGCGTGCTGGCGGGCTGGGGTCTCATCTGGTTGCAGCTCAAGGAGGCAGGGCTGGGAGGGGATACCGTGCTGGCCGAGGGCAACATCAAGTATTACCGGCCGGTGAGCGAAGAACCGGAGGCGCGGGTGGCCCGGGAGGGCATGCCCGCCGTGCTCGAGCCGCTGAGGGGCGGAGAGTCCGCCAAATTCAGCCTGCGGGTGCAGCTGTTCAGCGGCCGCAAGCTGGCGGTGGAGTTTGTCGGTCAGTACGTGGTGCTGCCCATCAAGCGCGGCGCACGCTGATCCCTGATGTTCACAGCAACAAGGCCTCTTCGCGAGGCCTTGTTCGTTATTGGGTGGCGGGTGGCTGTGGGCGCCAGAGCGGTCCGCTTCGTCCCTGGGCGGGGTAGCTCACACCCGCCTCCCAGCCGCAGGCGTCCTGTCCCGTGGGGAAACTCCAGCCCAGGTCGGGCGCATTGAGGGGGCCGCGCCAGCGGGCGAGCAGCTCGGCGCAGCGCCCCTTGTTCAGGACCCCGAGGTCGAGCTGCCACTGGTCTGCGGCCAGGTCGACACCCCCTTGCAGTGCCAGCAGGTGGGTGATGGTGGAGGCGCCACCTTGCTCGATCCGCACCTTGCCCTGCTCCGCCCTGGCATCCAGCCTGATCTGATAGAAGGGGGTGTCTCCGCGTTGCATCGCCTGCCACAGCGTCTGCGGTGTCAGATCGGGGGGGGTCTGCTCCCTGAACCAGTCATCCAGCAAGGGGTCGATGCCGACCTTGTCCCAGAAGGGATCCTTGCTCTCCAGGCTCAAGCTGCCCTGAAGAGTCCGGCGCCAGTTGGCCGTCTGCTCGCCGGGCTGCCCGTTGAGGTCGGCCTGCAGATCTGCCGCCAGATCCACCTTGCCCGCGAAGGAGACGGGGGAGTGCAGCAACTTGCCCCACTGCTCCAGATCCAGCTGCTTGCCATGCAACTGCAGGCGGCTCTCCTGCCCGGGCGTCCTGCCCCACTGGCCGCTCAGGTTGAGGGAGCTCTCGTCGGGCAGGGAGGTGACGAGGGTGTTGAGTTGCCAGGAGCTGGGGGTCAGCTCGCCATCCAGGGTGCCGTTGCGGGCACTGAGACCGTCCCACACCAGCTCGAACCACTTGCTCTCGATGCGGGCACGTCCCAGCAGGGGGCCTGGCTGGTTGCCCCGCAGGGCGAGATCGTTCAGGTAGAGTTGCCAGCCGGTCAGGGAGAGGGGCAGGGTGTCGTCGAAAGAGAGTACCTTGAGCTTGTTGAAGGCCAGTTTGCGGATGTCGATCTGTTGCGGGCGCCAGCCCTGCCAATCCTGCCACCACCCCTGGGGCAAACTGATGTCCATGCCGCTCAGGGCCAGATCCTTCAGGACGAGCTTCTGCTGCTGGGTGTCGAGGGCCAGCTCGACGTTGAACTCCCCTTCGTATGCCTTGCCCCGCAGCTCGGCATCCAGCTGCCGGGGGGAGAAAGCGAGCTTGCCCTCGACGGCCTCAAGCTGGAACAGGCCGCGGCCCATGTCGCCCAGGGTGCCCGCCAGATAGCCGCTGGGCTGGCTGCCCGCCTGCCAGTCGAAGGCGGTGAGCTGGCCGTTGAAGTTGTTGAGGGAGAGCTCCTGATCGATGGCATTGATGCTCACCTGGGCAAGCTGACCCCTGTCCAGGGTGATGCGGCGCAGGGGGAACTCGCCAGGGGGTATGTCACCAAGCTCGAGGCGCATGGCGCGGGCCTTGAGATCGTGCAGTTGCAGGCTGCGCTCTGGCCAGTTCAGCACCATGCCGGTCTCGAGCAGGCCGTCGAACAGGTTGGTGGTCAGTCTGTCGGTGCTGAGCACCTGCCCCTCCAGCCGCCCCTTGAGGCTGAGACGGGCCAGGGTGAACATGGGGGTCTCCAGCTGGTTGATGCCCAGGGTGAGGTTGGCCTGGGGCTGGCGTCTCGGGTCGATCAGTTCCCAGTCACTCAGGGACGCACTGAGGCCGCGCAGGGTCAGGGCCTCGCTCTGCAGGCTCAGGTTGTCGATGGTGCTGTCGCTGATGGTGAGGGAGTGAACCGGCAGGCTTGGCAACTGGTTGGGGAGCGGCAGCTTGATGACGGGACGGATGAGGTCCAGGTGGGCGATGCGCACATCCCGGTTCAACCAGTCGATGTGCTCGATCTCCAGATAGAGTTTTTCCAGCTGTACCGCATCCCCATAGCGCACCTTCTCCGCCAGCAGGGTGTAGGGGTGCAGCGGATTGAACACCAGTCGGCCTATGGTGACGGGCACCCCGGTCTGCTGGCTGAGCCAGTTGGCGATGGGGCCTTTGGCGCGCTCGGCATCGAACAGGCCGAGACCGACCCAGACAAAGAGCAGCAGGAAGGCAAAGGTGTAGAGCAGGCCGCGCAGCCAGGAATTCATCAGTGCTTTCCTCCTGTTTCTGTTGCTTGGTCAGGCATTCGAGTAGTGATCCCGTAGACCGAGCCAGCATCGTATCAAGGGTTCGACACGGCTCGGGTGTTTATCCATCAGGCAAGGTGACCCTCTTCTGCATCTGCCCTGGTCAAGCATTGGAGTAGTGGTCTCGCAGGCCCAGCCAGCGGCGGATCAGGGGCTCGACATGAGCCGGGTGTTTGTCCATCAGGCAAGGTGACCCTCTTCTGCATCTGCCTTGGTCAAGCATTGGAGTAGTGGTCTCGCAGGCCCAGCCAGCGGCGGATCAGGGGCTCGACATGCGCCGGGTGTTTGTCCATCAGGAAGCGCGCCATCTTCTGCACCTGAGGGATGAGAGGCTGGTCGCGCACCAGATCGGCGATCTTGAGATCGGCCAGGCCGGTCTGGCGGGTACCGAGCAGCTCGCCTGGGCCGCGCAGTTCCAGATCCCGCTGGGCGATGAGAAAGCCGTCATTGGTCTCCCGCAGTACCCCGAGGCGGCTCTGGGCGGTCTTGGACAAGGGGGCATGATAGAGCAGCACGCAGTGAGAGGCCACCGACCCCCGCCCGACCCGGCCGCGGAGCTGGTGCAACTGGGCCAGCCCCAGTCGCTCCGGGTTTTCGATGATCATCAGGCTGGCATTGGGCACATCCACCCCCACCTCGATGACGGTGGTGGCGACCAGCAGTTGCAGTATGCCCGCCTTGAACTCCTCCATCACCCGCTGTTTCTCGACGGGGCGCATCCGGCCGTGTACCAGGCCGATGTGCAGGCCGGGCAGCAGGGTTTGCAGCTCGGCGGCAGTGTCTTCGGCGGCCTGGCACTCCAGCACCTCCGACTCCTCGATCAGGGTGCAGACCCAGTAGGCCTGCTTGCCCTCCTCGCAGGCGAGCCTCACCCGCTCGATCACGTCCTGACGGCGACTGTCCGGCAGGGCGACCGTGGTAATGGGAGTGCGGCCCGGCGGCAGCTCGTCGATGATGGAGGTGTCGAGGTCCGCATAGGCGGTCATCGCCAGGGTGCGGGGGATGGGGGTGGCGGTCATGATGAGCTGGTGGGGATGCACCCCTTCCCGCTCCCCTTTTTCCCGCAGGGCGAGGCGCTGATGCACCCCGAACCTGTGCTGTTCATCGATGATGACCAGGGCCAGACGCTGGAACACCACCTGCTCCTGGAAGATGGCGTGGGTGCCCACCACCATCTTGACGCTGCCGTCCGCGATGGCGGCCAGCGCCTCTTCCCGCGCCTTGCCCTTCTGCTTGCCCGCCAGCCAGCCCACCTTGATGCCGAGCGGCTCCAGCCACCTGGCGAAGTTGATGGCGTGCTGCTCGGCCAGCAGCTCGGTCGGCGCCATCAGCCCCACCTGGCAGCCGTTGCCGATGGCCTGCAGGGCGGCCAGCGCCGCGACCAGCGTTTTACCTGAGCCCACGTCCCCCTGCACCAGCCGCATCATGGGGTGGCTCTGCTGCAGATCCCGGCCGATCTCCGCCACCACCCGGCTCTGGGCGCCGGTGGGGGTGAACGGCAGGGCGCCGAGCAGCTGCCGGCCCAGCTCGGGAGCGGGTTTGAGGGCACGGGCCAGCTGGGTCTGTGCCTGGGCGCGTACCTTCAAGACCGAGAGGTTGTGGGCCAGCAGCTCTTCCAGTACGAGCCGCTGCTGTGCCGGGTGCTGGCCGCTCTCGAGCAGGGCCAGCGCCACCGAGGGAGGCGGGCGGTGCAGCAGCTTCAGGGCGGCGGCAAGATCGATCTGCTGGGGATAGAGGCCGGCAGGCAGCAGCTCCTCGACCCCGTAGAGGTCGAGCTGGGCCAGGGCCTGATCCGTGAGGCTGCGCAGGGTGAGCTGGCGCAGCCCCTCTGTGGTGGGGTAGACGGGGGTGAGGGCCTCTTCGGTCTGGCCGGCCTGCTCTTCGCCGAGCAGCTTGTACTCGGGGTGGGCCATCTCCAGGCCGTACTTGCCGGGACGTGTCTCGCCAAAGCAGCGGATAAGGCGGCCCTGGGCCAGGCTGTTTTTCTGGGCAGCGGTGAAATTGAAGAAGCGCAGGGTCAGGCTGCCGGTGCCGTCGCTGATACGGCACACCAGCATGCGGCGGCGCCCCATCACCAGCTGGGTGTCCTGGATCTCGCCCTCGACGGCACCGTGCAGGCCGGGCGGCAGATCACCGATGGGCCACACCTGGGTGCGGTCCTCGTAGCGCAGGGGGAGGTGGAACAGCAGATCCTGCACCGTGGCCAGCCCCAGCCGCTCGAGTTTCTCCAGCATCTTGCTGCCGACACCCTTGAGGCTGTCGAGGGAGATTTTATCCAATTTCATCAATTAGATGCCCGAAAACACTGTAAATATGTCCAGATGATAGGGGTTGTTGCGGCCTCGATGCAAGCCGCGTTGTGCCGTTCCGGGCTGGTGGGCAAGGGAGCGGGGGGAGGGCCATCCATGAAAAAGGCCTGCCGGAAACGGCAGGCCTTTTCACTGACGGGGCATCCTGGCGGTCAGATGATGCGCTTGAGCAGGAGGTGAGCCTTGACCCTGTGGATCCGGGCCAGCAGCTTGCGCACCTGATCCGGGTAATCCTTGATCTGCTCTATCTGGTCGAAGTGACTGATGCGGCGGGTGTGGGCCAGGATGTTCTCCCGCTCCGCACTGAACTGCTCGCGCAGGTGATGGTGCTGGTCGTGTACCAGCAGGCCGTTCTCCAGATCCAGCGCCCAGGCTCGGGGATTGAGGTTGTTGCCGGTGAGCAGGGCCCACTCCTCATCCACGAAGATCCCCTTGAGGTGATAGGAGTTCTTCTCGCAGCACCAGAGCATCAGGTTGAGCCGGCCGTTGTCGATGTGGTGCTGGTTGCGCTCGGCAAACTTGCGCAGGTTGGTCTCGTAGAGATAGGGCAGACCGCCGATGGTGGAGAACTTCTCCTCCGGGGGGATGAAGAAGTCGTTGGCGGTCTTGTCGCCCACGACGATGGTCACCTTGCAGCCGCGTTTGAGCAGCGCCTCCACGTCCTTGTTCAACTCCTTGGGGGGGTTGAAGTAGGGGGTGCAGATGAAGATCTCCCGTTCGGTGGCCCGCACCAGGTTGCGGATCATCCGGTTGAGCTGGTTGCCCCGCTTGCCCAAGCCCACCATGGGGGTCACGGCGATCTCCCGATCGTTGGGCTGGATGCTCTCGAAGCGGTACTGGCAGAGGCGCAGACGCTGCTTGAAGCGGCGGATCGGTCCCTTGAGCTGCTTGGCGCCGGGGATGCCGGTGCGATCCAGCCGCTGGACGGCCTCGCTGCCGAGGAAGACGTCATCCACGTAGTTGACCATGCTGCGGGTCAGTGCCGGGCTGTGGATCTGGTGATAGCGATCGAAGCGGTAGCGCTCCTGCTGGTGCAGGTAGATGTCGTTGAGGCTGGCGCCGGAGTAAAGCAGGGTGTCGTCGAAGATGAAGCCCTTGAGGTGCAGCACCCCGAGCAGCTCGCGGCCCTTGACCGGCACGCCGTAGATCTCGATCTGGTGTTGGTGGCTGGCGGCCATGGCCTGGTACATCAGGTGGTTGCCCCCCTGCTTGCCCTTGCCGATCAGGCCGCGCTGGGCGCGGTGGAAGTCGACGAACACCTTGATGTCGAGAGAGGGATTGCGCTGCTTGGCGGCATAGAGGGCGGAGAGGATCTCCCGTCCCGCCTCGTCATCCTGCAGATAGAGCGCGATCAGATAGATGCGCTGGGTCGCATGGGCGATGAGCGACAGGATCCGGCTCTTGAAGTCTTTGGCGCTGCTGAGTATCTGGAACTGATCCGCGGCAACCGCGATCTGGGGTAAGCGGGTCAGCAACTGTCGATAATGTGCCGATGAATGCATAGAGAAGCCTGAAATCACGGGATGAAGCGTTCCACTCGGGGCGAAGAATAGGCAATTCTAGCAATCTGTGGCGATGGGCCCAAGCAAGAATCCGTAAAAAGTCGGTGCAATATCACATCGGGGCCGACGGATGCGGCCCCGATGTGTTTCCGTCAGAGGATGGCGCTGGCCGTGGCCACGATGAGGAAGGCGATGGTACCGAGCAGCGTCTCCATCACGGTCCAGGTCTTGAGGGTGGTCTTCTCGTCCATGTTGAGGAAGCGGCTGACCAGCCAGAAGCCGGAGTCATTGAAGTGGGAGAGCACGGTGGCACCCCCGGCGATGGCAATGACGATGAAGGTCAGATCCAGTTCGCTCAGGCCGGTGGTGGCGGCCACGGTCGGCGCCATCAGGGCGGCGGTAGTGGTCAGGGCCACGGTGGCGGAACCCTGAGCGACCCGCAGCGCGGCGGACACCAGGAAGGCTGCCAGGATCACCGGCATGCCGGTATCGGAGAGGACGTCGGCCAGCGCGGTGCCGATGCCGCTCGCCCGCAATACGCCGCCGAACATGCCGCCGGCACCGGTGACCAGGATGACGGCGCAGACCGGGGCCAGGGCGTCGTTGCAGAACTTCTCGAGCTGCACCTTGCCCTGGCTCTGGCGGAACATCCAGAGGGCGTACAGCACGGTGATGAGCAGGGCGACCGGGGTCTTGCCGACCATGCGCAGCACGTTGACCCAGTCCGCACCCTTGTCGATGACGCCCATGACGCTCAGGGTGTTGAGGCCGGTATCCATGAAGATCAGCACCAGCGGCAGCAGCAGGATGGAGATCACCTGGCCGAAGCTCGGCGCCTTGTCGGAGAGCTGCTCGGCACTGGCGGTGAAGCTCGGGGGCAGGGGCAGCTCAAACTTCTTGCCGGACCAGAGCCCGAACAGGTAGGCACCCAGATACCAGGTGGGCAGCGCGACCAGCAGACCCACGATGGTGAGCAGACCGATGTTGGCACCCAGCAGCTCGCTGGCGGCCACCGGACCCGGGTGGGGCGGCAGGAAGGCGTGCATCACCGCGAAGGCACCGGCGGAGGGCAGGGCATACTTGAGGACGGAGCCGCCGAACTGCTTCGCCACGCTGAAGATGATGGGCAGCATGACGATGAGGCCGGCGTCAAAGAAGATCGGGAAGCCGAACAGCAGGGAGGCCACACCCAGCGCGAAGGGGGCGCGGTGGGAGCCGAAGCGGTTGATCAGGGTATCGGCCAGTACCTTGGCGCCCCCCGTCATCTCCAGGATCCGGCCTATCATGGCGCCGAGGCCGACCAGCAGCGCGACCGAGGCCAGGGTGCCGCCGAAACCGGTCAGCATGGTGGGGATCACCTGGTCATAGGTGACCCCGGTGGCCAGGGCCGTCAGCATGCTGACCAGGGTCAATGCCACGAAGGCATGTACCTTGAATCGCATGATCAGCACCAGCAACATGACAATGGCTCCGCCCGCTACCGAGAGCAGATAGGCGACATCGGGTGTGTTCATTGCTCCGTCCATAAAATTGTCCTCAAATGGTTCTAGTTGTTGTTCTGCACATTTCTGTGCTGCACTTCACATTGCGAAACGTTACCGGTAACATGTTACCGGTAACGTGGTAGCTTAGAACCCATCAGGCGAACGTTTTTTGAAAAGTGAGAGAGAGGTCAAATAATGGCGGGCAAGTGCATTATCGTGATGGGTGTGTGTGGCAGCGGCAAGTCCAGCATCGGCCTCAAGGTGGCCAATGCCCTGGGGGCCAAGTTCATCGACGGCGATGATCTGCACCCTCGCGCGAACATCCAGAAGATGGCGGCGGGCAACCCGCTCAACGATGAAGACAGGGCCCCCTGGCTGGAGCGGATCCGCGATGCGGCCTACAGCCTGGAGCGCAAGAACGAGCTCGGCGTCATCGTCTGTTCGGCCCTCAAGAAGCAGTACCGCGACCAGATCCGCGAGGGTAACGACTCGGTGAGTTTCCTGTTTCTGGATGGCAGCCAGTCCCTCATTCTCGAACGGATGCGGGCACGGCAGGGCCACTTCATGCGCGAAGCCATGGTACAAAGCCAGTTTGATACCCTGGAGCGACCGGATGGCGAGCCCGGCGTGTTTCGCATCGATATCGACGGGACCTTCGAACAGGTGGTCGACCGTGCCGTCACCGCGCTGACGCAGGCGCAATGAGCCATGTCGCGCGCCCGGCTGCAGCCGACCGCGCCCGTATATAGAGTTGGAGAGAAAGCTATGACCCATCCCGTGATCACCCAGGTGACCAACCGCATCCGCGAGCGCAGCACCGCCCGCCGTGCCCGCTTCCTGGCCCGCATCCAGCGCCAGGCCGATCAGGGCAAGACCCGCGCCTCCCTCTCCTGCGGCAACCTGGCCCACGCCGTGGCCGCCTCGAGCTGTGACGAGAAGGGGCGGATCCTCGACATGACCCGCGCCAACGTGGCCATCGTCACCGCCTACAACGACATGCTGAGTGCCCATCAGCCCTATCAGGGCTACCCGGACATCATCAAGGGCGCCCTGGCCGAGCTCGGCCACAGCGCCCAGGTCGCCGGCGGCGTGCCCGCCATGTGCGACGGCGTGACCCAGGGCCAGCCGGGGATGGACATGTCCCTCTTCTCCCGGGATCTCATCGCCCAGGCCACCGCGGTCTCCCTCTCCCACAACACCTTCGACGCCACCCTGCTGCTCGGCATCTGCGACAAGATTGCCCCGGGCCAGATCATGGGGGCGCTTTCCCACGCCCACCTGCCCACCGCCTTCGTGCCTGCCGGCCCCATGGCGAGCGGCATCAGCAACGACGAGAAGGTAAAGGTGCGCCAGCAGTACGCTGCCGGTGAAGTGGGCCGCGACGCCCTGCTCAAGATGGAGTGCGGCGCCTACCACGCGGCGGGCACCTGCACCTTCTACGGCACCGCCAACACCAACCAGCTGGTGTTCGAAGCCATGGGCCTGATGCTGCCGGGCTCCGCCTTCGTGCATCCGCACAGCGAGCTGCGCCACGCCCTCACCGAGGAAGCGGCCCGCCGCATCAGCGCCATGATCCCGGGCTCCCCGGCCTATCGCCCCCTGAGTGCGGTGATCGACGAGCGCGCTCTGGTCAACGGCCTGGTGGCCCTGCTCGCCTCCGGCGGCAGCACCAACCACAGCATCCACATGGTGGCGCTGGCCCGTGCCGCCGGGCTGGAGCTGACCTGGGACGACCTGAGCGATCTCTCCGACGTGGTGCCGCTCCTGGTGCGCATGTACCCGAACGGCCCGGCGGACGTCAACGCCTTCGAGCAGGCGGGGGGCGTGCCCGGCCTGATGCGTCGTCTGGCCGAAGAGGGGTTGATCCACATGGATGCCACCCCGGTCTTCGGCGAGATGCAGGACTACCTCAGCCGTCCGGCACTGGTGGATGGCAAGCTGGTGTGGCAACCGGTGGGCGAGAGCGCGGATCCGAGCGTGCTCTCCCCCTCTGGCAGCGAGTTCCAGGCCACCGGCGGCACCAAGCTGCTGGCGGGCAACCTGGGCCGTGCCGTGGTCAAGGTCTCCGCCGTCGCGCCCGAGTATCGGGTCATCGAGGCCCCGGCCCGGGTCTTCTCCTCCCAGCATGCGGTGGAGGCGGCCTACAAGGCCGGTGAGTTGAACCAGGACGCCGTCATCGTGGTGCGCCACAACGGCCCGGCCGCCAACGGCATGCCGGAGCTGCACAAGCTGATGCCGGTGCTTGGCAACCTGCAGAAGGCGGGTCACAAGGTGGCCCTGGTCACCGATGGTCGCCTCTCCGGCGCCTCCGGCAAGATCCCGGCCGCCATCCACGTCACCCCGGAAGCCCTGCACGGCGGAGCCATCGGCCTGCTCGCCGATGGCGACCTGCTGCGGGTGGATGCCGAGTCCGGCCGCCTCGACTGCCTGACCGATTTGAGTGGCCGTACCCAGGCCGAGATCGACCTCACCCTGGAACAAGAGGGGTGGGGCCGTGAACTGTTCAGCGTGATGCGTCGCGCGGTATCGAGCGCCGAGTGCGGCGCCACCATCTTTGACTAAGGAAGAGCTATGCAGAACTGGAAAGTGACCCCTGCCGAGGTGTTTGCCGCCTCCCCCCTGGTACCCGTGATGGTCATCAACGACCTGGAGCAGGCCCTGCCCATGGCCAAGGCCCTGCTGGATGGCGGCATCTCGGTGTTCGAGATCACCCTGCGCACCCCGGTGGCGCTGGACGCCATCGCCCTCATCGCCAAGGCGATGCCGGATGCCATGGTCGGTGCCGGTACCGTGCTCAACTGCGCGCAGTTTGATGCCGCCGTCGCTGCCGGTGCCCGCTTCGTCATCTCCCCGGGCATGACCCCGGCCCTGCTGGCCCACGCGGCCAAGAGCACGGCGCCGCTGATCCCGGGGGTGGCCACCCCGTCCGAGGTGATGCAGGCGCTGGAAGCAGGCTACGACCACCTCAAATTCTTCCCGGCCGAGGCGAACGGCGGCACCAAGGCACTCTCCGCCATCGCGGCGCCCCTGCCCCAGGTGAAATTCTGCCCCACCGGCGGCATCGGCCCGAAAAACGTGGCCGACTACCTGGCGCTGAAATGTGTGGCCACCGTCGGCGGCTCCTGGATGCTGCCGGCAGACGCCGTCAAGAGCGGCAACTGGGAGGAGGTGACCCGCCTCTCCCGGGAAGCGGTTGAATTGGTTAAACGCTAAGCAAATATCGTTTAGAAAAATTAAACAGGCCACCCCCGGGTGGCCTGCTGTTTTTCCGCCTCGGGAGGGGGTGGGCCGTTTGCTTCCGGCCTCGCCCTGGCTTAAGGTCGGGGGCTGCCCCTCTCCCCTGGAGCCTTCATGTCCTGTCTGCATCCATCCTACCCGCAAGGGCACTTCACCGCGCTGCACTGCCACCCCCATGCCCAATACTGCTATCTGCACGACGGGGGCGGCATCATCACGGGGCGAGGGGAGGGAGAACTGCTGGTGGCGGGCCAGATCTGCTTTATTCCGGCGGGGTGGGAGCACGAGTTTCGCGTGCTGCGCTGCTCCCGGCTCTCCCTCCTCTATGTGCCGACGTCAGCCCGCACCGCCTTCGGCCCCTTGCAGGCCAGCCCGCTGCTGGCGGGCCTCTTCGCCCGCCTGCCCGAGTTGGCCGAGGAGGAGGTGAAGGGAGCCTATCTGACGGTGCTTGGCCAGGAGCTGGAGCGCGCCGATCCGCTCGCGGCGCGCATTCCCCTCACCGGGGCGCTGGACCCGCGCCTGCTGCGGGTGCTGGACAAGGTGTGCCAGGCGCCCGCCATCCATCTGACGCTGACGGCGCTGGCGGCAGATTGCGGCGCCTCGGTGCGTACCCTCAACCGGCTCTTCCTCCAGCAGCTGGGGTGCAGCTTTCGCCAGTGGCGGGAGCAGGTGGTGCTGGGACGGGCGCGCCAGTTGCAGCACCGGGGGCTCACGCTGGCCCAGATCGCCGATCGGCTCGGCTACGAGGATCCCGGTGCCTTGTCCCGCGCCCTCCAGCGCCTTGCCCGGCGCGAACCGGCGGCCTGAGGGCCCGTCGTCTGCCTTCCTGCCCGCCATGGCGGTGTCTGCGGGTTGCCGGCAGTCAGCGCCGCGAGCCGATATCCGCATCCTCCTTGCTGCCTGCCAGCAGACAGGTCACCTCGTCGGTGTGGCAGATCCGATCGCCGCGAAAGGTGAAGAGGCCGCTCACCTTGCAGACCAGGGTGCCGCCGTCCTGGCGGGTGGCCCGTACCACATGGGTCGAGTGCACCCGCTCCCCCTGCGCCAGGGTGGCGACAAACTCGATGCTCGCCCCGGCCAGATGGCGGCGCAGTGTGGCGATGTGCTGGTGAAACGCCGGGTAGTCGAGCCGCTCGCCGTTCACCTCCTGGCAGTAGTCGGGGGTGAACCAGTCGTCGAGCTCCGCCAGGGGGAAGGCGGGATCGCAGATGACGCGCTGTAGGCAGGCTTTCAATCGTTCGGTGTGGTGCATGGTCTGCTCCTGACAGGGGGGATGGAGGAGCCAGCATAGGCCAGGGGACGGCGAGGGGAGAGGGGAGAAGGCGCCATCATGGCGGTCGAACGCGCCATGATGGCCGGGGATCAGCCGAGGCTTTCCCCCTCATAGAGGGAGAAACCGATGTCCTTGCACCTGGTCGCCAGCGGCTGGCCGCCGAGGCGGGCCAGCAGCATGATGGCGGCTTCGCGACCTATGGTCTCGCGGGGGGTGACGATGCTGGCGAGCTTGGGGGTCATGGCGTGGCCGATGTCGAGGGCGTTGCTGCCGGCGATGGCCACCTGCTGGGGTACCGGGATCCACCTGGCCTGGCATTGCAGCAGGGCTCCCACTGCCAGGTCGTCGTTGGTGCAGAACAGGCCGTCGAGATCGGGGAAGCGCGCCATGGCCTGGGCCAGCAGCTCTCCCCCCAGGGTGAAACTGGAGGATTGCTCCGTCAGCAGGTGCTGGCCGGTCAGACCGAAATCGGCCATCGCCTGGTAGTAGCCTTCCATTCGCAGCTGGGTGCGCACGTCGAGCCGGGCGCCGAGGTAGATCACCTTGCGCCGTCCCCGGCGCAGCATCTCTGTTACCATGGCCCGGGCGGCGGCCCGGTGATCCATGCCCACCACCATGTCGATGGGGGAGAGGGGCAGATCCATGGTCTCCACCACCGGGATGCCGGCGGTGGCGATCATCTTGCGGGTGCGCTCGGTGTGCTGGGTGTCCGAGAGGATGAGCCCGTCCACGTTGTAGGAGAGGAGCGAGGCGATCTGCTCCTCCTCCCGCTCCGGGCTGTAGCCGTAGTGGGCGAGCAGGGTCTGGTAGCCGGCGGGCCGGGTCACCGCCTCGATGCCGTGGATCACCGCCGAGAAGACCTGATTGGAGAGGGAGGGGATCAGGATGCCGATCGCCTTGCTGGTGGCGTTCGACAGCATGTCCGGCGCCCGGTTCGGGATGTAGCCGAGCTCCTCCACCGCGGCGGCGATGCGCTCGCGGGTCCCTTCGGCCACGGCGGACGGGTCGCGCAGGTAGCGGCTGACGGTCATCTTGGTGACACCGGTCAGGTCGGCAATGTCCTGCAGGGTAGGGCGGCGCTTGCGGGTGTCGTTCATCTGGGGATCCGGCAAAAAATGTTACACGTAACATTACCGTTTTTGCACGGCAATGTCAGCATATGACGCCATCAACAGGGGGCAGGGGATGATCAAGGGCAGGTGCTTCGAGGGGGTCCACTTCGAGCAGCAGGAGGTGGAGGGGGAGCAGTTCCAGGGGTGCCGCTTCATCGGCTGTCACTTCTCCTGGCTCGATCTCGGGGAGAGCCGCTTCGTCGACTGCAGCTTCTATGACAGGGAACGGGAGCTGGGATGCCTGTTTCAGGGCTGCGATCTGAGGGAGGCGAGCTTCCTGCGCTGCGATCTCACCCTGGCGGACTTCGGCCGCAGCCAGTGTCTTGGGCTGGAGATGCGCGACTGCCAGGCCATGGGGATCAACTTCGCCCATGCCAGCTTCGCCAACCGGATCACTGCCAAAAGCTATTTCTGCGAAGCCCACCTCACCGGCAACAACTTCAGCTACGCCAACTTCGAAAGCTGCCTGCTGGAGCGGTGCGAGCTTGCCGGCAACCGCTGGCAGGGGGCCAACCTGCTGGGCGCCTCCCTGGCAGGCTCGGATCTCAGCGGCTCCGAGTTCGGGCAAATCGACTGGACCAGCTTCAACCTGCAAGGCTGCGATCTGCGCCAGTGCGATCTGCCCGGCCTGGATCTGCGCCGGGTCAACCTCGCCGGGGTGCAGATAAATGAAGATCAGCAGCAGGGGCTGCTGGAGCAGATCGGGCTGGTGGTCTTCCCCTGAGCGGGGTGGAAAAGAGGTAAGTTTTCATCATCGGGGCGAGCGGTGTGGTGCCCCCCCTGCCAAGCAAAAAGCCTGCGCGATGCAGACTTTTTGTCAGGTGAAGTGGTAAACGACGCGGTGTTGCTGTCTTTTGCTCCCTGCTCCCCTCGCGGGAGAAGGGTTGGAGATGAGGTAGCGGACTCCGCTCGGGCACCGCCAAGGCGGGCTTAGCGTCTGGCCAGCCACTTGGTCGGGTTGATGGCCTCGCCCTGATAGCGGATCTCGAAGTAGAGGCCGGAGCGCTCCTGTCCGCCGCTGTCGCCGACCAGGGCCACGGGCTCACCCTGCTCCACCTTTTGTCCCACCTGGCGCAGCAGCGACTGGTTGTGGCCGTAGAGGCTCATATAACCCTTGCCGTGGTCGATGACCAGCAGCATGCCGAAGCCGTCGAGCCAGTCGGCGTAGACCACCTGGCCCGGTGCCACCGCCTTGACCTGGGTCCCTTCGCTGGCGCCGATCAGGGTGCCCTTCCACTTCAGCTCGGCGGTACGCGGCGAGCCGTAGGAGATGAGGATGGGGCCCTGCACCGGCCAGCGCAGGTTGCCACCCGTGCTCAGACCGCCGTAGCCGTTGCTGCTTGCCTTGGCGCTGTTGCGGGCGGCCGCTTGCTGCTGCGCCACCTTGGCCTGCTGTTCGGCGACGCGTTGCTGCTGGGCCGCCAGCCGCTGCTGTTCGCCGACCTGGCGCTGCTGGGCCGCGATCCGCTGCTGCTCCTCGATGCGCTTCTGCTCGGCTGCCAGGCGCTGGGCCTCCAGACGGCGCTGGCGCTCCTGCTCGGCCTTGATCTTGGCAAGGCGCTCCCGCTCGGCCCGTTCGCGGCGTTCCTTTTCTTCCTGCTGACGACGCAGCTCTTCCAGCCGCGCCTTGAGCGCCTTCTCCGCCTTGACCAGCTTGTCGAGCTTCTGCTCGTCGGCCTGCACCGATTGCTGCAACTGGTTGCGCACCTTGGCACGGCTCTGCTGGCTGGCCAGCAGGCTCTGGTGATGCTCCTGCTGCTCGCCGAGCAGGGTCTGGAGGCGGTTCTCGGTCTCCCTGGTGGCCTGCTGGTTCTTGGCCAGCTTGTCACGGGTGGCGCGCAGGGCTTCGATGGCCTCGATACGGGCCTTGTTGAGGTAGTCGAAATAGTCGAGGGCGCGGCTCAGTTTGGCCGGATCCTGCTGGTTGAGCAGCAGTTTGAGGTAATCGTGGTTGCCCGCCTGGAAGGCGCTTTCCGCCTGCTTGGCCAGCAACTGTTTCTGATGTTTTGCTTGTTGCTCCAGTGCCAGCTTGTCCTGCTGCAGGGACGCCAGCTTCTGCTGGTTCTGCCGGAGTTGCTGTCTGGTCTGCTCGAGTTTGGCGGCGGCAGCCGAAATGGCCTGCTCGTCAGCCTTGAGCTGGGTGTTGAGCTTGGCAAGCTCCTGCTTGCTGAGCTTGAGGGTCTGTTGCTGTTCCTTGATCTGGGACTGCATGGCCCCCAACTGCGGGTTCGCAGCCTGGGCTGTGCCGGTACCGCCGATCAGGCAAAAAAACAGCGCGCCGGCCAACAGGCCGACGCGACTGGTTTTCTGTGAAATAATTTCGCATCCCCGCATGGGGCAGGATTATTTCAGAATCATCAGGGGCTTGCCAGTCATTTCCGGCGGCACCGGCAGACCCATCAGGGTCAGCATGGTGGGGGCCAGATCGGACAGTTTGCCACCTTCGGCGACCTCGGCTTTACGACCGAAGTAGATGAGGGGAACCGGCAGATTGGTGTGGGCGGTGTGGGCCTGACCAGTCTCTTCGTCCATCATCTTCTCGGCGTTGCCATGGTCTGCGGTGATGAGGCACTCGCCACCCACTTCCGCCAGGGCGTCGGTGACGCGACCGATGCAGTGGTCGACCGCTTCACAGGCTTTGACGGCCGCATCGAACACGCCGGTGTGGCCGACCATGTCGCCGTTCGGGTAGTTGCAGATGATGACGTCGTACTTGCCGCTCTTGATGGCCGCAACCAGCTTGTCGGTCAGCTCTTCGGAGCTCATCTCCGGCTGCAGGTCATAGGTAGCCACTTTCGGGCTCGCCACGATTTCGCGATCTTCGCCGCTGAAGCAGGCCTCTTCGCCACCGTTGAAGAAGAAGGTGACGTGGGCGTACTTCTCGGTCTCGGAGATGCGCAGCTGGGTCTTGCCCTGCTTGGCCAGCCACTCGCCCAGGGTATTGACCAGGGCGGTGGGCGGATAGGCGCAGGCGGTTTTGATGTCGGCCGCGTATTCGGTCAGCATCACGAAGTGCAGGGCCGGGGTGGCGGTGCGGGCGAAGCCGGTGAAGTCGGTATCGACGAAGGCGCGGGTGATTTCGCGGGCGCGGTCGGCACGGAAGTTCATGAAGATCAGCGCATCGCCGTCGATCATCGGTACAGCGTCGCCGATGCGGGTGGCTTTGACGAACTCGTCGTTCTCGTCGCGGGCATAGGCGGCGGCCAGCGCGTCGGTGGCGTTGTCGGCGGTGAATTCGCCCTTGCCCTGGGTCATCAGGTCATAGGCCTGCTGCACGCGATCCCAGCGGTTGTCGCGGTCCATGGCGTAGTAACGACCGATCATGGAGGCGAAACGACCCTTGCCCAGTCGGGCAAACAGGGCGTCGAACAGCTCGATGGAGGACTGGGCACTGCGCGGCGGGACGTCGCGGCCATCCAGGAAGGCGTGGAAGTAGATCTGCTCGGCGCCACGCTTGGCTGCCATCTCGATCATGCCCATGATGTGCTCTTCGTGGCTGTGTACGCCACCCGGGGACATCAGACCCATGATGTGCACGGCCTTGCCCTTGGTCACGGCAGCGTCGACAGCCTTGGCCAGCTCGACGTTCTGGAAGAAGTCGCCGTCCTGGATGTCCTTGGAGATGCGGGTCAGCTCCTGATAGACGACGCGACCGGCACCGATGTTGGTGTGGCCCACTTCGGAGTTGCCCATCTGGCCGTCCGGCAGACCCACGTCCAGGCCGGAGCCGGAGATCAGGGTGCTGGTGTAGTCACGGGCCAGGCGATCCAGATTGGGGGTCTTGGCGGCAGCAACGGCGTTGTACTCTTGCTTGGTGCTGTAGCCCCAACCGTCCATGATGACCAGAACCAGCGGTTTCTTAGCTGTTGACATAAGGCTATGTCCTCTCGGATAGGAATGAATTGCGGGAAGTGAAACTAGCGTAATATTACTACATCTGCCGAAATAGTCACCTGATAGCCAAGTCCCTCTCCAGCCTCGCTTTTTAACTGTTATCCCGCTGTTTTAGGCATGTTGCCGGCTTGTCTGCCGCGGCGGGTTTTCCTCTGTTTCCCCCCTCTTTTCGGCATGGCACATCCTCTCGTTCGGCTCGGTTGGAGGAGGAAGAATCGGCAGCCATCCCTGATGGGAGCTTGCTCTCGCTTTGCCGCCAAGATGGCTGATCTTATGCAGGGCCCCATGTATACTCGGGCCCTTGTCTTGGTCCCTGGATAGTAGAAGATGCAAGAGTATTTGGATTTCGCGGCCCGCAATCCGCTGCTGACCGCAGCCTGGTTGGGCCTGGCAGGCACCCTAGTGTATACCACTGTGCGTGCTCGTTTTTCTCCGGTGAAGGCGGTCAACAACCACGCCGCTACCCTGCTTATCAACCGTGAAAATGCCACCGTCGTGGACATTCGCAGTCAGGATGAATTTGCCAAGGGCCATCTGGCCGGGGCCCATCACCTGCCGCTCGCCCAGATCCAGGCGAATAATCTGGGTCCGGTTGAAAAGCACAAGGATGCCCCCATCATAGTGGTGTGCGAGTCGGGGATGACCGCTGGTGGCGCGGGTCGCCAACTGAGCAAGGCCGGTTTCAAGCAGGTGTATGTGCTCAGCGGTGGCATGGCCCAATGGCGTGCAGACAATCTGCCGGTGACCAAAAAACGCTGATTTAAGGGCCTGCGCCCACTCATTATCTTAAAAAGGAATCAAACGAAATGGCTGACGAAATCAACAACCAGGAAGTGCAACCGGAATTCCACATCCAGCGTGTCTACACCAAGGATGTCTCCTTCGAAGCCCCGAATACCCCGCACATCTTCCAGAAAGAGTGGCAGCCGGACGTCAAGCTGGACATGGACACCAAGACCAATGTCCTGGCCGACAGCGTCTATGAAGTGGTGCTGACCCTGACTGTCACCTGCAAGCTGGAAACCGAGACCGCCTTCCTGTGCGAAGTGCAGCAAGCCGGCATCTTCACCATCGGCAACCTGCCTGAGCCGCAACTGGCCCACTGCCTGGCTGCCTTCTGCCCGAACATCCTGTTCCCGTATGCCCGCGAAGCGGTGTCCAACCTGGTGAGCAAGGGTTCCTTCCCGCAGCTGAACCTGGCACCGGTCAACTTCGACGCCCTGTTCGCCCAGCACATGGCGCAGGTACAGGCCCAGCAGGCGACTGCGGAAGCCTGATAATGGCCGACCAGATCGCAATCTCGGTCCTGGGGGCGGGGTCTTATGGCTCCGCCCTTGCCATTTCTCTGGCGCGCAACGGTCATCCGACCCTGCTGTGGGGTCACGACCCTGCCCATGTCGCCGAGCTGGAACAGGATCGCTGCAACAAGGCATTCTTGCCGGATGTCCCCTTCCCGGCCGATCTGCAACTGACGTCGGATCTGCAGGCGGCGGTGCAAGCCGCTCCCGTGCTGCTGCTGGTGGTGCCGAGCCATGTGTTCGGCCAGGTACTGGCCCGGGTCAAACCCTTCCTGCGCCCGGATACCCGGATTGCCTGGGCCACCAAGGGGCTGGAGCCGGACAGCGGCCGTCTGCTGCAAGAGGTGGCGCGGGAGGTGCTGGGGGATGCCATTCCACTGGCGGTCATCTCGGGCCCGACTTTCGCCCGCGAGCTGGCTGCCGGTCTGCCGACCGCCATCTCGGTGGCCTCCACCCACGACGACTTTGCCGACGATCTCTCCCACCTGCTGCACTGCGGCCGCTCGTTCCGGGTCTATACCAATCCGGACTTCATCGGTCTGCAGCTGGGCGGGGCGGTCAAGAACGTCATCGCCATCGGTGCCGGTCTCTCTGACGGACTCGGCTTTGGCGCCAACGCCAGAACTGCGCTCATCACTCGGGGCCTGGTGGAGATGCAGCGCCTCGGCGCCGCCCTCGGGGCCGACGCCAAGACCTTCATGGGGATGGCGGGGCTCGGGGATCTGGTGCTGACCTGTACCGACAACCAGTCGCGCAACCGCCGTTTCGGTCTGGCGCTGGGAGCGGGCAAGTCGGTTGACACCGCCATGGCCGAGATAGGCCAGGTGGTGGAAGGCTATCGCAACACCAAGGAGGTGCATCTGCTGGCGGCCCGCTGTGGCGTCGAGATGCCCATCTGCGAACAGATCTTCAAGGTGCTGTACGAAGGCAAGAACCCGAAAGAGGCGGCCATCGCCCTGCTGTCGCGAGACAAGAAGGACGAGTGATCTGCCAGCCGCAGCATGCAAAAGGCCCCGCCAGCTGGCGGGGCCTTTTCTTTGCCGCAAGGGGGCAAATCAGTAGTAGGAGTGGTCGCCGCGCTGGTGCTCGGTGGCATCCTTGACGCCGTTGAGCTCGCCCGGGAATTTCTCCAGCAGCTGCTTCTCGATCCCCTCTTTCAGGGTGTAGTCGACCATGGAGCAACCGTTGCAACCGCCGCCAAACTGCAGGATGGCCAGTTTGTCGTCGGTCAGCTCGACCAGAGTGACCTTGCCGCCGTGACCGGCCAGCATGGGGTTCACCTCGGACATCAACACGTACTCGATGCGGTCGATCAGCGGGGCGTCGTCGGCCACCTTGCGCATCTTGGCGTTGGGGGCTTTCAGGGTGAGCTGAGAGCCCATCTGATCGGTGACGAAGTCGATGGTGGCATCCACCAGGAAGGGGGCGCTCAGGGGATCGACCAGGCAGTCGAAGCCGCTGAAGGGCAGGTGCTGATCTTCCGGATCGACCGCGTCGGGTGGGCAATAGGATACGCCGCACTCGGCATTCTGGGTTCCCGGATTGACCACAAACACCCGGATGTTGGTGCCATCAGGCTGCTTCTCCAGCAACTTGCGGAAGTGGGCCTGGGCGGTGTCGGAAATGCTGATCATCACTATCCTCATAAACCTGAGTGTACGACTAGGGTATTCATGATAACTCGCTTGGCGGGGCTTGGGTAGCGTGCCGATGGTGAGCCTGTGAGCCCGGGCGTATCGGAATCATGCCGCCAGCGGACTCCCGGGCCGGATCCCAGCCCGGTTATTTCAGGTGTCGGAGGGTACGGCAGATGGCCCACACCTCTACCGTGGTGACGCCGTGTTCATGAAGCAACCGGGTGAGCTGACCTGCGGTGGCGCCCGTGGTGACCACATCATCGAGCAGTGCCACATGCCGGTAGTGGTGAGATTCTATTTCGAAGGCGCCACGCAGATTGCGTCGCCGCTGGCCGGCACTGAGCCGGGTCTGTTGCGGGGTCGACCTTGTCCGGCGCAGTACGCGGGTGTCGCAAGGAATGCCGGTGAGTGCGCTCAGGGCATGGCCGATTTCTTCTGCCTGATTGAAGCCGCGCCACCACTGGCGCCACCAGTGCAGGGGAACCGGAATGATGACCTGCGGTGGGTTGGAGAGGTCCAGATGGTCTGCCAGCAGGCTGGCAAGCAGCGGCGCGAGCAGGATCTGACCGGAATACTTCAGCCGGGGGATGAGTTGGGCATAAGGTGCCTGATAATCGCCGATCACCTGCAAACGCTCCCAGGGGGCGGGTCTGCGCTGGCAGCGTCCGCACAGCAGTTCGCTCTCGCGATGTTGCTCCGGCAGCGGTGCTGCACACATCAGGCATCGTCTGTCGTGCTGGCGCTGGGCGTGGCGGCACCAGGAGCACAACAAAGGCGTGTTGTCACAGGGTTGGCGACAGAGCAGGCACAGACCGAGCCAGTCGGACTGGGTGCCAAGGATCGGACTTGCTTTGGCGAGCAGCCGCTTTAACATGCAGGCTCCAAGCAGATAAACAGGGATCTTGAGTCTAGATGAGCGTATCGGTTGAGCGGTTTGGCCAGGGCCCGGACCTGGTGTTGTTGCATGGCTGGGGCATGAACGGGGCCGTCTGGCATGGTATTGCCCAAGAACTGGCTGCCCACTATCGGCTGCATCTGGTGGACCTGCCCGGCTTTGGCAACAGCCCCCTGCAAGCAGGGACAGACTACACCCTGCCCTGGCTGGCAGAGCAGGTGGCGGCCATATTGCCTGAAAAATGCCATCTGCTCGGCTGGTCCCTCGGTGGTCTGGTGGCGAGTCAGTTGGCGCTGACCATGCCTGAACGCCTTCACTCTCTCATTACCGTAGCCAGTTCTCCCTGCTTCATGGCCCGCGACGAGTGGCCCGGGATTGCCCCCAAGGTGCTGGCGGGGTTCAACCAGATGCTGGCCGGCGACTTCATGCAGACCATAGAGCGCTTCCTCGCGATCCAGGCCATGGGCAGCGAGCACGCCAGAAACGACATTCGCCAGTTGCGTCACTGGCTGGCGGAGCGACCCGCTCCCCGGCTTGCGGCCCTGGAGGCGGGTCTGGGCCTGCTGGCCGAGGTCGATCTGCGGGATGAACTGATCGGCCTGGATCTGCCCTGGCTGCGTCTTTACGGCAGGCTGGATACCCTGGTGCCGAAGGCGGCGATCCCCTTGCTGGATGCGCGCTATCCTGCCAGCCACAGTCTGGTGCTGGAGAAGGCATCCCATGCTCCCTTCATCTCCCATCCAGAGCAGTTCATCACCCTCCTGCGGCGGTTCATTGACTGAGATTTGAGCGGCAGGCTTCAATAACTCGTCAGGTTGGTGGATAATTAGCCAACCCTACAGAGGAGTGTGCCAATGCGTATCGAATCAGCCATGACGGCGGGCGTGCAGGGGTTCCAACGGGCCGAGCAGTTGGCGGGCCAGGCGTCCAGCCAGATCGCCCGTCTCAATACGCCAACGGGTGATCAGGTGCAGTTACCGGATGAACTGGTGAATCTCAAGGTGGCCGAGCTGCATGCCGGGGCATCCGCCAAGGTGATCCAGACGGCCAGCGACATGCTGGGCACCCTGATCGATATCCGGGTGTGACATGAACATCAACGTCAGTCTGCCGACCATCATTCCGAATCAACTGCAGCCGCAGACGGAATCGGCACAGACTGACAACCGCCGTGCAGAACTGGTGCCCCCCAGCCGCCAGAGCGAAGCGTCCAACGCCGAGTCCGGCGTCGGTTCCCAGAAAGAGAGATCCCGGGCCGCCCAGGCCAATCCCGCCACCCCATCCTCGTCCACGAAAGAGAACGGCCAGACCGGCCCCGTGATGATGGCGCACCGTTTTGTCGAGGCAACGGGGGAGGAGGGGGAGCGTCGACAACGTCAGGAGGGTGAGCAGCAGGAGCAGCAAAAGCAGCAGCGTCAGGTGGCTGCGCTGGTCGAACGGGATCTCGAAGTTCGCAAGCACGAGCAGGCTCACCAGGCAGCCGGCGGCGAGCATGCGGGGAGCCCTACCTACCAGTTTTCCCGTGGGCCGGATGGCAAGCGTTATGCCACCGGGGGGGAGGTGGTCATCGACATGGGGACCATTCCCGGGGATCCCGCCGCGACTATCGCCAAGATGCAGCAGGTGCGTGCCGCTGCACTGGCTCCCGATGAACCATCGTCACAAGACATGAGTGTGGCCCGTGCCGCCTCTGGCAAGGAGGCACAGGCCCGCAAGGATCTGATGACCCTCAGGCAGGAAACCACAGGCCCGCTCGGTGCTTATATGGACAATCGAAACCAGGTGATTGCCAGGTACTATCAGCAAGCGGTGAGGCCAGCCTCCCCGCATAGCCTGAGTCAGGACGTTTGATCCCGCTCCGTGCAGGCATGAAAAAGCCCCTTTCGGGGCTTTTTTGCATTCTGGGGGCTTATTTCTTCAGTTTCGACAGGGCAGCCGCGAAGGCGTTGCCCATGGCACCCTCGGTCGAAGCGCTCTGACGAGGCGCCTGTTTAGGTCGGGCGTTGCCGGTGTGACGCGGCTCGGCCGGTTTGCGTGCAGGCTGGCCGGCTTTTTCATCCAGACGCATGGTCAGACTGATGCGTTTGCGCGGTACGTCGACTTCCAGCACCTTGACCCGGACGATGTCACCGGCCTTGACCACCTCGCGGGGATCCTTGACGAAGCGATCGGTGAGGGAAGAAATGTGCACCAGCCCGTCCTGATGGACGCCAATGTCGACGAAGGCGCCGAAGTTGGTGACGTTGGTGACCACCCCCTCCAGCACCATCTCGGGCACCAGATCGCTGATTTTCTCCACCCCTTCCTTGAAGGTGGCGGTCTTGAACTCGGGACGCGGGTCGCGGCCGGGCTTGTCCAGCTCGCTGATGATGTCCGTGACTGTAGGCACCCCGAACTGCTCGTCGGTGTAGTCGGTGGGCTTGAGGGTGCGCAGCAGGCTGCTGTTGCCGAGCAGGCTGTCCACGGTCTGCTCCAGCTTGGCGAGGATCCGCTCCACCACAGGGTAGGATTCCGGGTGCACCGCCGAGCCGTCCAGCGGATTGCTGCCGCCCCGAATGCGCAGGAAGCCGGCGCACTGCTCGAATGCCTTGGGCCCGAGCCGGCTTACTTTCAGCAACTGCTGACGACTCTTGAAGGCGCCGTTCTCGTCGCGGTAGGCGACGATGTTCTGGGCCAGGGTCTGGGAGAGGCCGGAAACCCGGTTGAGCAGGGCGACCGAGGCGGTATTCACATCCACCCCCACCGCGTTCACGCAATCCTCGACCACCGCGTCGAGGCGGCGGGCCAGCTGGCTCTGGCCGACGTCGTGCTGGTACTGGCCCACACCTATGCTCTTGGGATCGATTTTGACCAGCTCGGCCAGGGGATCCTGCAGCCGGCGGGCGATGGAGACAGCGCCGCGAATGGAGACGTCGAGATCCGGGAATTCCTGGGAGGCGAGCTCGGAGGCGGAGTAGACCGATGCCCCCGCTTCACTCACTACTATCTTCTGTGCCTTGGCGGCCGGGTAGCGCTCGAACAGATCGCTCACCAGGCGGTCGGTTTCCCGGGATGCGGTGCCGTTGCCGATGCTGATGAGCTCGACCTTGTGCTTCTGGCACAGCTCGCTCAGGGTCTTGAGACTCTGGTCAACCTGGCGTTTGGGTTCGAACGGATAGATGGTCGCGTGATCGACCAGCTTGCCGGTGGCATCCACCACCGCCACCTTGACCCCGGTGCGGATGCCGGGATCCAGCCCCATGGTGCAACGCATGCCGGCCGGCGCCGCCATCAGCAGATCCTTGAGGTTCATGGCGAATACCTTGATCGCCTCGTCTTCTGCCGATTCGCGGATGCGACCGATCAGCTCGGTCTCCATCTGCAAGGAGAGCTTGATCTTCCAGGTCCAGCTCACCACCCCTTGCAACCACTTGTCGGCCGGGCGGTGTTGCAAGTTGAGCCTGAGGTGATGGGCAATGATCCCTTCGCAGGGGCTGGCGCCCTCATCGTCACCAGCGACCAGCGCCAGATTGAGCACTCCCTCGTTGCGACCGCGCAGCATGGCCAGCACCCGGTGGGAGGGGGCCTTGTGCAGAGGTTCGTCATGTTCGAAGTAATCCTTGAACTTGGCCCCTTCCTGCTCCTTGCCGGCCACCACGCGAGCGCGCAGGGTGGCGTTGTGCCACAGGTAGTCGCGTAGCTTCTCCAGCAGGTCGGCCTGCTCGGCGAAGCGCTCCATCAGGATGTAACGGGCACCGTCGAGGGCGGCCTTGCCGTCGGTGATCCCCTGCTCGGCATTGAGGAAGCGAACCGCCTCCTGCTCGGGATCTTTCAGCGGGTCGCTCAGCAGCAGGTCGGCCAGTGGCTCCAACCCCGCTTCGATGGCCATCTGCCCCTTGGTGCGGCGCTTGGGCTTGTAGGGGAGGTAGAGGTCTTCCAGCCGGGTCTTGCTGTCGGCCTCGTTCAGCTCGCGGGCCAGCTCGGGGGTCAGTTTGCCCTGCTCTTCGATGGAGCGCAGGATCACCTGGCGGCGATCCGCCAGTTCACGCAGGTAGCCGAGGCGGCTCTCCAGGGTACGCAGCTGGCTGTCGTCCAGACCGCCGGTCACCTCTTTGCGGTAACGGGCGATGAAGGGAACGGTCGCGCCTTCGTCCAGCAGGCGAACGGCTGCCTGCACCTGTTCCGGGCGGGCATTCAGCTCACCGGCGATCTGATGTTCTATTACGTGGCTTTGCATGGAGGGTCTCTTGGTCGGGTCCTGTCTAACTGGTCAGCGTGGGGCAATGTCGCCGAACAGGGGGTCTGTCCTGGCGATACTTTAGATACCTGCCAGGCCACTGCCGCGCGGGCCGGTTGGCGCCGCAAGGCGCCGGGTGTGAGCACTATATGGGGTCGGGCAGCGGGATGCCACCCCGGCAGAAATGACGTTTCTCATACCCGGTGGGCGGACATGCTCGGTCTCTCCTGGCCTTGTCAGCCGATTTGGCAGTGAGGGTCGGCCTGGCTTATTTGGGATAGCTGATCTCATTGATGTACCAGCAGGCGTCACCCACTGGCGTTTGAACCATGGCTTCATCGCCCACCTCTTTCTTGAGCAGGGCACGGGCCATGGGGGAGTCGATGGAGATGTAATCCTTGCGGCCGAAGATCTCGTCATAGCCGACGATGCGAAAGCGCTTGGTCTCACCCTCGTCGTTTTCCACCTCGACCCAGGCGCCGAAGAAGACCTTGCCCTCCTGGGAGGGGGAGTAGTCGACTATGGTCAGCTCTTCCAGGCACTTGCGCAGGTAGCGAACCCGGCGGTCGATCTCCCGCAGGCGTTTCTTGTTGTACTGGTAATCGGCATTCTCGCTGCGATCACCCAGGCTCGCCGCCCAAGCTACTTTTTTGGTGACATCGGGCCTCTCCTCCCGCCAGAGCATGTCGTGCTCCTGCCGGAGCCTGGTGTAGCCTTCACGGGTAATGAGTTTGGTTTTCATGGGGTTATCACTCCCTCGCCAATTGCATCCGGTTGCCCGGGATCTTAGTCATTGTCGCCGCCCTGTCGAGCAAAAAGCAGAGCTGGCCATCCATCCTTCCCGGCTCCGGGGCCGAATGAGGGCAATAACCGGTAACATATTTATGCTTTGTGGTTGCAGGGGGCGGCTCTAGTATGAGGGGAGACAGAGAAGAGAGGTGGCAATGAGTCAGCAATACAAGGTCCTGGTGGTGGACGACGATCTGAAACTGCGTTCCTTGCTGGAGCGCTACCTCACCGAGCAGGGGTTTGTAGTGCGAGGTGTCGCCAACGGGGAGCAGGCCGATCGCCTGCTGACGCGTGAAAACTTCAGCCTGATGGTGCTTGATCTGATGCTGCCGGGGGAAGACGGCCTCTCCATCTGCCGCCGCCTGCGGGAAGCTGGCAACCAGATCCCTGTCTTGATGCTCACCGCCAAGGGGGACGAAGTGGATCGCATCGTCGGTCTGGAGATGGGGGCCGACGATTATCTGCCCAAGCCGTTCAACCCCCGTGAGCTGCTGGCCCGGATCCGCGCCGTGCTGCGCCGCCATACCGTGGAGCTGCCCGGCGCCCCTTCCGCGGCGGAGAAGATGGTGAGTTTCGGGGCCTACCAGCTCAATCTGGCGACCCGTGAACTGAGCCGTGATGGCGAACCGGTTGCCCTGACCAGCGGGGAGTTCGCCGTGCTCAAGGTGCTGGTGAGTCATCCTCGCGAACCGCTCTCCCGTGACAAGCTGATGAACCTGGCCCGTGGTCGCGAGTACACGGCCACCGAGCGCAGCATCGATGTGCAGGTCTCCCGCCTGCGCCGCCTGCTGGAACAGGACCCGGCCCAGCCCCGCTATCTGCAGACCGTCTGGGGTCTGGGGTATGTGTTCGTACCGGACGGTGAGAACGCATGAAGAAAGTGGGCAGCATGTTCTCCCGCATGCTCTGGTTTCTGGCTGCCGTGCTGGTGGTCTATCAAGTCGTCTCCTACGTTACCTTCTACAACTACCTGCTGGCGCCGACCGTCAAGCAGATCAGCCACCTGCTGGCAAACCAGGTCAAACTCATCTTCCCGGTGGACAACAACCAGTTGGCGCTCAGTGAAGATGCCGAGGCGCTGGTCTATGTGGCGACCGGAAGCGACATCTATACCCAGAGCGAGGCGGAGCAGCATGGGCTGAATGATTCCAAGCCCTACCCCTATCTGGAGCAGAGCATCAGCCGCGAATTGAAAGGGGATACCAGGGTCAGGGTTGAAATCCAGGATCACTACATCATCTGGATCCAGCCTCCCCAGGCCAGCCAGATGTGGGTGCGCATTCCCCTGACGGAAATTGAAGATGACGACATCGAACCGCTCATCCTCTATATGAGCGTCTTGCTGGTGGTGACCCTGTTTGCAGCCTGGCGTTTTGCCCGTCAGCTGGTGCGGCCGCTGGAGGATCTGGAAGCGGGGGCCGTGGCGGTGGCGCGCGGCAACTTTCCCGATGCCCTGGGGGAGCAGGGCTCGCGGGAGGTGCGCCGCCTGACCCGCACCTTCAACCACATGTCGAGCTCCATCAAGGGGCTGATCGAGGAGCGCAACCTGATGATGGCCGGGGTATCCCACGATTTGCGCACCCCTCTCACCCGCATTCGTCTCGCAACCGAGATGATGTCCTCGGGGGATGAGTACCTCAAGGAGAGCATCAATGCGGACATCGATGAGTCGAACGGCATCATTGATCAGTTCATCGATTACATTCGCCCGAACGAGGGGCTCGATGCCCGGCCCGTCGACCTGACCCAGCTCATTCACGATGCGTTGCTGATGCAGACCGATCAGGGACTGGAAGTGGAGCTGCTCCTGCCGGAGGAGGCGGTGCGTGTGGCCTGCCATCCCATCAGCATTCGCCGTATCCTCAACAATCTGTCGGGCAACTCCCTGCGCTATGGCGCGACCCGGTTGCAGGCCGAGCTCAGGGATGATGGCCACTGGGTGCGGCTGCGACTCTCCGACAATGGCCCGGGGATCGCAGAAGAGGACTACTCCCGGGTGCTCAAGCCCTTCACCCAGGGCAATGTGGCGCGCACCGGTGGCGGGAGTGGGCTGGGGCTGGCCATCGTTGCCAAGATAGTCTCCCAGCATCACGGCACCATCAGGCTGGGGCGCTCCGAACTGGGGGGCTTGCAGGTGGAGATCCGGCTACCCAAGAACCAGCCGCTGGAGTGGATGGATTGAAAGCAGGGCGTATCGAGGGATACGCCCTTTGTCTGTCAGGGGTGGGGGTCGCTCACCTTGCGGTAGCGCTTGCCATATTTGAGTTGCTGGATAAGCAGGGCGGCGACGATGAGAACCAGCCCGATGGGGGTTGCCGGGTGAATGGTTTCGCCGATCAACAGGTTGAGCAGCACCAGAGAGGCAAACGGCGAGATGAAGATAAGGTTGCTGATGGGGGCCGTGTTGGTGGCGTGGCGCAGGGCCATCAGCCAGAGCACGAAACCGAAACCCATCTCGAACAGCCCCACATAGATGGCGCCAGCCCATCCCTGCCAGGCAGTCATGGCAAAGTCCGAGAGCAACCAGGTCGCCACGATGATGAAGGGCAGGCTGATGAGGAAGCCGAGCAGCAGGCTGACGACGGGATCCCCCTGATTGCGGGTGTTGAGGATCCAGTAACCGGCCCAGATCAGGGTCGACACCAGCGCCAGCGTGACGCCGAGCGGACTGTCGAACTGCAGACCGAACACGTCCCCCCTGGTGGCGATCACCAGGGCGCCGAAATAGCCGAGCACGATGGCGACGCCATCGCGGCGGCGCAGCTTTTGACCGAGGAAGGGAACGGCCAGCAGGCTGAGGGTGATGGCCCAGGTGTAGTTGAGAGTCTGCGCCTGCTGGGCGGGCAGCAGATCATATGCCTTGAACAGCAGCAGGTAATAGAGAAAGGGGTTCAGGACCCCGAGAGCGAGGTAGTAGAGGGGGCGACGCTTGATGTAGTCGAGCAGTAGTGGCAGTTTGCCCTGACAGGCCACGATGCACCCCAGGGTCAGGGTCGAGGTGCAGGCCGCGACCAGCAGCAGCTGTACCGGTTCAAAGTAGGCGAGGGAGATCTTGAAGGCGCTGGCCACCGTGGACCAGAGGGCGACGGCACAGAGCCCGTACTGGTAGGCTTTCTTCTGATTCTTGAGCATGGGATGGGTTCCGCAGACAGGGGCGAGGGCGCAGTCTATCAGCCTGTTTGCAACATTGTCGTTACCCCTGCCAGGCAAGGGCTTGCCCAGCCGTTGGCGAGATCCATCTGTCACATAAAATTGCGCACAATCTGTCCGCCTTCACTTGCGTGAGTGGAAAAAATCCGTATAATCCCCTCCGCTTGCCCATGAGGCAGCCAGACGATATGTCTGCTTGCTGAGCTTCCCGTTTACGAGTTGCCAGCCATACAGTCCTCCCGATATGGGAGGAAACGTGAAAAATCACACCTCTGGCGGGAGTAGTCCCGGTCGGGCGGTGTTGATTTATGTTCTTTTATCTATTGGAGCTCTGTCAATGCAGAACCAAAGAATCCGTATCCGCCTGAAGGCTTTTGATCATCGCCTGATCGATCAATCCACTGCGGAAATCGTTGAAACTGCTAAGCGCACTGGCGCGCAGGTTCGCGGTCCTATCCCGCTGCCGACTCGCAAAGAGCGTTTCACCGTTCTGATCTCCCCGCACGTCAACAAAGACGCGCGTGATCAGTACGAGATCCGCACTCACAAGCGTCTGGTAGACATCGTTGAGCCGACTGACAAGACCGTAGACGCACTGATGCGTCTGGATCTGGCAGCTGGTGTAGACGTCCAGATCAGCCTGGGTTAATTACGGAAAGAGGTTGATAACAATGACAATCGGTCTTGTAGGTCGCAAAGTGGGTATGACTCGCATCTTCACTGAAGATGGCGTTTCTATCCCGGTGACTGTTATCGAAGTTGAAGCTAACCGTGTAACTCAGGTCAAATCTGTAGAAACCGACGGCTACAACGCTATTCAGGTTACCACTGGCGCCAAGAAAGCCAGCCGCGTAACCAAGCCGGAAGCTGGCCACTTCGCCAAAGCTGGTGTAGAAGCCGGTCGCGGTCTGTGGGAATTCCGCCTGAACAACGGTGAAACTTTCACTGTTGGTAGCGAGCTGAAAGTAGATCTTCTCGCTGACGTTAAGCTGGTAGACGTTACCGGCACATCCAAGGGTAAAGGTTTTGCCGGTACTGTTAAGCGCTGGAACTTCCGTACCCAGGATATGACCCACGGTAACTCCCTGTCCCACCGTGTACCTGGCTCCATCGGTCAAAACCAGACCCCGGGCCGTGTATTCAAGGGCAAGAAGATGGCTGGTCACATGGGTGCTGAGCGTGTAACGACTCAGAACCTGGAACTGGTTCGTGTTGACGCTGAACGCAACCTGCTGCTCATCAAAGGCGCAGTACCGGGTGCAACCAACGGCAACGTGATCGTCAAACCTGCCGTCAAAGCGTAACGTCTGAGGAGATAGTAATGGAATTGGTAATGAAAGACGCCAAGAGCGCTCTTGAAGTTTCCGAGACTACCTTCGGGCGCGAATTCAACGAAGCTCTGGTTCACCAGGTTGTCGTTGCATATGCCGCTGGTGCCCGTCAGGGTACTCGTGCGCAGCTGACTCGCTCTGAAGTGTCTGGTGGCGGCAAAAAGCCGTGGCGTCAGAAGGGTACTGGTCGTGCCCGTGCTGGCTCCATCCGTTCGCCCATCTGGCGTTCCGGTGGTGTGACCTTTGCTGCTAAGCCGCAAGATCACAGCCAGAAAGTAAACAAGAAGATGTACCGCGGCGCTATCCGTAGCATCCTGTCCGAGCTGGTACGTCAAGAGCGCCTGATCGTTGTTGAGAAGTTCGGCATCGAAGCGCCGAAGACCAAAGAACTGATCGCCAAGCTGAAAGAAATGGAACTGACTGACGTTCTGATCGTGACTGCTGAAGTCGATGAGAACCTGTTCCTGGCTGCTCGTAACCTGTACAAAGTTGACGTGCGTGACGTTGCCGGTATCGACCCGGTCAGCCTGATCGCTTTCGACAAGGTTCTGATGACTGCTGACGCAGTTAAGCAAATCGAGGAGATGCTGGCATGATCCGTGAAGAGCGTCTGCTGAAAGTTCTGAAGGCTCCGCACATCTCTGAAAAGAGCACCATGGTCGCAGAAAAGCAGAACACTATCGTGTTCAAAGTTGCTGTTGATGCCACCAAGGCGGAAGTCAAAGCTGCAGTTGCGAAACTGTTCGAGGTCGAAGTTGAGACCGTCCGTACCCTGAACATGAAGGGTAAGACCAAGCGCGCAGGTGCACGCGTAGGCCGTCGTTCCGATTGGAAAAAGGCTTATGTGACCCTGAAAGCTGGTCAGGACATCGACTTCATGGGCGCAGCCGAGTAAGAGGAGTTCTGAAAAATGGCAATCGTTAAGTGCAAGCCTACTTCTCCGGGCCGCCGCCACGTCGTCAAGATCGTCAACCAAGAGCTGTACAAGGGCAAGCCCTTCGCCGCTCTGCTGGACAGCAAAAGCAAGTCCGGTGGCCGTAACAACAACGGTCGTATCACCACTCGTCACATCGGTGGTGGTCACAAGCAACACTACCGTCTGATCGACTTCAAGCGCGACAAAGACGGCATTCCGGCCAAAGTTGAGCGTCTGGAATACGATCCTAACCGTACCGCAAACATCGCCCTGGTGCTGTATGCAGACGGTGAGCGTCGTTACATCCTGGCTCCGAAAGGCCTGAAAGCTGGTGATGCAATCGCCTCTGGTGCTGATGCTGCCATCAAGGTAGGTAACACCCTGCCGATGCGCAACATCCCGGTCGGTTCTACCGTTCACGCCGTAGAGATGAAGCCTGGTAAAGGTGCCCAGCTGGCTCGTTCCGCTGGTACTTTCATCCAGATCCTGGCTCGTGAAGGTAACTATGTAACTCTGCGTCTGCGTTCCGGCGAAGTACGTAAAGTTCTGGCCGAGTGCCGCGCTACCATCGGTGAAGTGGGTAACTCCGAGCACATGCTGCGTCAACTGGGTAAAGCCGGTGCTAACCGCTGGCGTGGTATTCGTCCGACCGTTCGCGGTATGGCGATGAACCCGGTTGATCACCCGCACGGTGGTGGTGAGGGTCGTAACAAGGGCATGCAGCCTGTGTCCCCATGGGGCCAGAAGGCTAAGGGCTTCAAGACCCGTAAGAACAAGCGTACCGACAAGTACATCGTACGTCGTCGTAACAAGTAATTGTTAACATAGAGGAATCACCATGCCACGTTCTCTCAAGAAGGGTCCATTTATCGACCTGCACTTGCTGAAGAAGGTAGAGAAAGCGGTGGAAAGCGGGGATAAAAAGCCGGTTAAGACCTGGTCCCGTCGTTCAATGATCATCCCGAACATGATCGGTTTGACCATCGCTGTCCATAATGGTCGTCAGCACGTTCCGGTTTTCGTTACCGAAGAAATGATCGGTCACAAACTGGGTGAATTCGCACCGACTCGTACTTATCGCGGCCATGCTGCTGATAAGAAGGCTAAGAAGCGCTAAGGGATAAATGATGGAAGCTATCGCTAAACACCGTTATGCCCGTACTTCTGCCCAGAAAGCTCGTCTGGTAGCCGATCAAGTACGTGGTCTGTCCGTAGACAAGGCTCTGAACATCCTGACCTTCAGCCCGAAAAAGGCTGCTGTTCTGGTGAAGAAAGTGCTGGAATCTGCCATTGCCAACGCTGAGCACAACGAAGGTGCCGATATCGACACCCTGCGTGTTGCCACCATCATGGTAGACGAAGGTCCCTCCATGAAGCGCATCCGCCCGCGTGCCAAAGGTCGCGCGGATCGTATCCTCAAGCGTACCGCTCACATCACTGTAGTGGTATCCGACGCTAAGGCTGGGAGATAAGCAATGGGTCAGAAAGTACATCCTAATGGCATTCGCCTGGGTATTACCAAGCCTTGGAATTCTACCTGGTTCGCGAACACCAAAGACTTCGCTGACAACCTGTACAGCGATTTCCAAGTACGCCAGTTCCTGACCAAGGAGCTGAAAAACGCTTCCTTGTCCAAGATCACCATCGAGCGTCCGGCCAAGAGCATCCGTGTGACCATTCACACCGCTCGTCCGGGTGTCGTGATCGGCAAGAAAGGCGAAGACGTTGAAAAACTGCGCAAAGCTGTAGCCGCAATCGCTGGCGTGCCTGCTCAGATCAACATTTCCGAAGTCCGCAAGCCGGAGCTGGATGGCAAACTGGTTGCCGACAGCATCACTTCCCAGCTGGAGCGTCGCGTAATGTTCCGTCGTGCTATGAAGCGCGCCGTACAGAACGCCATGCGCCTGGGTGCCAAGGGCATCAAAGTGGAAGTTTCCGGCCGTCTGGGCGGCGCTGAAATCGCGCGTACCGAATGGTACCGTGAAGGTCGTGTGCCCCTGCACACCCTGCGCGCCGACATCGACTACGCAACTTCTGAAGCCCACACCACTTACGGTGTGATCGGCGTTAAAGTTTGGATCTTCAAGGGCGAAGTTCTGGGCGGTCTGGCTGCAGTCAATGCTGCCGCTGCTCAAGAGCAAGCTCCTGCGAAGCCCAAGCGTGACAACAAGCGCCGCGCTGCCAAGTAAGGAGATTCGGTAAATGTTGCAACCTAAGCGTACTAAATTCCGCAAGACCCACAAGGGTCGTAACCGCGGTCTGGCCAATGCCGGTAACGAAGTATCCTTCGGTACCTTTGGCCTGAAGGCGACATCTCGTGGTCAACTGACTGCTCGTCAAATCGAAGCAGCCCGTCGTGCCATGACCCGTCACGTTAAGCGTCAAGGCAAGATCTGGATCCGTGTGTTCCCGGACAAGCCCATCACCGAAAAGCCCCTCGAAGTTCGTATGGGTAAAGGTAAGGGTAACGTGGAATACTGGGTTTGCCCGATCCAGCCTGGCAAGGTTCTGTACGAGATGGATGGTGTACCTGAGGCTCTGGCGCGTGAAGCGTTTGCCCTGGCCGCAGCTAAGCTGTCTGTTCAGACCACTTTCGTAATTAAGACGGTGATGTGATGAAAGCCCAAGATCTGCGTCAAAAGAGCGTCGAAGAACTGAACCAGGAGCTGCTGGGTCTGCTGCGTGAGCAATTCAACATGCGCATGCAAGCTTCCACCGGCCAGCTGGCTCAGACTCACACTCTGAAACAAGTGCGTCGTGACGTCGCACGTATCAAGACTGTACTGACTGAGAAGGCAGGTGCGTAATGACTGACAAGATCCGTACTCTGCAAGGTCGTGTAATTAGCGACAAGATGGACAAGTCCATCACCGTCGCTATCGAGCGCAAGGTAAAGCACCCGATCTACGGTAAGATCATCAAGCGCACTACCAAGCTGCACGTGCATGACGAGAACAACGAGTGCAAGGCTGGCGATCTCGTGGAAATCCGCGAGTGCCGCCCGCTGTCCAAGACCAAGTCCTGGACCCTGGTTGCTGTCGTAGAAAAGGCCTAATTCGGTACTTTTTAGCCCAAACGGCCCCCCATCGGGGCCGTTTGTTTTTTAGGCTACCTTTTCAAAAATAGCTGTGTTATAGTTTCGCGCCTTTTGAAGGCAGCCAGATCCCATCAGGGATAAGAAGTAAACAAAGCGGAGCACTAAGATGATCCAGATGCAAAGTATGCTGGGTGTTGCCGACAACTCCGGCGCTCGCAGTGTAATGTGTATTAAGGTTCTGGGTGGTTCGCACCGCCGTTATGCCGGCATCGGCGACATCATCAAGGTTTCCATCAAGGAAGCCATTCCTCGCGGTAAAGTGAAGAAAGGTGATGTGTATAACGCGGTGGTCGTACGCACCCGTAAAGGCGTTCGTCGTCCGGACGGCTCTGTCATCCGTTTCGACAACAATGCGGCTGTGTTGCTTAACAACAACCAACAGCCAATCGGTACTCGTATTTTTGGCCCGGTGACCCGTGAACTCCGTAACGAGAAGTTCATGAAGATTGTGTCCCTGGCACCCGAAGTACTGTAAGGAGTCGAACGATGGCAGCTAAAATCCGTCGCGAAGACGAAGTAATTGTTCTTACCGGCAAAGACAAGGGCAAGCGTGGCAAAGTCACTCAAGTCCTGATTGCAAAAGGTAAGGTAATCGTGGAAGGCATCAACCAGGTGAAGAAACACCAAAAGCCGGTACCCGCACTGGGTCAGGCTGGCGGCATCGTCACCAAAGAAGCCCCCATCGATGTATCTAACGTCGCGCTGTTCAACTCTGCCACTGGCAAGGCTGACCGCGTTGGTTTCCGGATTGAAGACGGCAAGAAAGTCCGTTTCTTCAAATCCACCGGCGAACTTGTGAAGTAATTGGAGTTTAACGATGGCGAAACTGCATGATTACTACAAATCCGATGTAGTAAATGAACTGTCCAAGCAGTTCGGTTACAAGACTATCATGCAAGTCCCTCGGATCGAGAAAATCACCCTGAACATGGGTGTTGGTGAAGCGATCTCTGACAAGAAGTTGCTGGAAAATGCTGCTGCCGATATGGCTGCCATTTCCGGTCAGAAGCCGCTGATCACCAAAGCACGCAAATCTGTTGCGGGCTTCAAGATTCGTGAAGGCTACCCGATAGGTTGTAAAGTAACCCTGCGTGGCGAGCGTATGTGGGAGTTCCTGGAACGGCTGATTTGCATCTCCGTACCGCGTATCCGTGACTTCCGTGGTCTGAACGCCAAGGCGTTCGATGGCCGTGGTAACTACTCCATGGGCGTGCGTGAGCAAATCATCTTCCCGGAAATCGACTATGACAAGGTCGATCGCGTCCGTGGTCTGGATATCACCATCACCACTTCCGCGAATACCGACGAAGAAGGCCGTGCTCTGCTGGCTGCCTTTAACTTCCCATTCCGCAAGTAAGGTTAGGGTTATGGCTAAAACATCCATGAAAGCACGTGAAGCAAAGCGTGCGAAGCTGGCAGCCAAGTTCGCGACCAAGCGTACCGAGCTGAAAGCTATCATCGTTGATATGAACGCTTCTGAAGAAGCGCGTTGGGATGCTGTCTTGCAACTGCAACAGCTGCCCCGTGATTCCAGTCCGTCCCGCCAGCGTAACCGTTGCAACATCACTGGTCGTCCGCACGGTTTCCTGCGGAAGTTTGGCCTCTCTCGCATCAAGGTGCGTGAGCATGCCATGAAGGGCGAAATTCCGGGCCTCAAAAAGGCCTCTTGGTAAGAATCTCGGGAGTTAGACTATGAGCATGCAAGATCCGATCGCGGATATGCTGACCCGCATCCGTAACGGTCAGGCGGCGAGCAAAGTTGCGGTTTCCATGCCTTCTTCCAAGCTGAAAGTGGCTATCGCCAAAGTGCTGAAAGAAGAAGGTTACATCGCTGGCTACAACGTAGCTGGTGACGTGAAACCGGAACTGGAAATCGAACTGAAGTATTTCCAGGGCAAGCCGGTTGTAGAACTGATCCAACGCGTGAGCCGTCCCGGCCTGCGTATTTACAAGCGCACTACTGATCTGCCGAAAGTCATGGGCGGTCTCGGTGTTGCTATCGTGTCCACGTCTAAAGGTGTGATGACCGACCGTGCTGCCCGCAAGGCAAGCATGGGTGGTGAGATCATCTGCTACGTCGCTTAATAGGAGGTCGGAAATGTCTCGCGTTGCTAAGGCACCCGTCACTATTCCTGCTGGCGTAGAGGTGACTCTGAACGGCCAAGAACTGTCCATCAAAGGTGGCAAGGGTTCCCTGGTTCGTTCCATCCACGCCGGTGTAGAAGTGACCAAAGAAGACAATGTACTGAAGTTCGCCCCGCGCGATGGCATCGCTGGTGCTGACGCTCAGGCCGGTACTGCCCGTGCATTGGTCAACAACATGGTAGTCGGTGTTACCCAAGGCTTCGAGCGCAAGCTGCAGCTGGTTGGTGTAGGTTACAAAGCCTCCATCAAGGGCAATGCTGTTGCGCTGGCACTGGGCTTCTCTCACCCGGTAGAGCATGCGCTGCCGGCTGGTGTCACCGCTGAATGTCCGTCCGCCACCGAGATCGTTCTGCGTGGTGTGGACAAGCAGCTGGTTGGCCAAGTCGCCGCCGATATCCGTGCTTACCGCGCTCCGGAGCCCTACAAGGGCAAGGGTGTACGCTATGCCAACGAGCAAGTGCGTACTAAAGAAGCTAAGAAGAAGTAAGGTAACACTATGGACAAGAAAGCAGCTCGTCTCCGTCGTGCTACTCGTGCTCGGAAAAAGATGCAGGAACTGGGAGCTACCCGTCTGGTTGTTCACCGTACCCCGCGTCATATCTATGCGCAGGTTATTGCAGCCAACGGTTCCGAAGTTCTGGCCTCTGCTTCCACAGTAGAGAAAGCCATCAGTGAAGCTCTGAAATACACCGGTAACGCAGATGCTGCTACCGCTGTAGGTAAGGCTATCGCTGAGCGTGCTATTGCCAAAGGCGTTCAGAACGTATCTTTCGATCGTTCCGGTTTCAAGTATCACGGTCGTGTAGCCGCTCTGGCTGCCGCTGCTCGTGACGCTGGTCTTCAGTTCTAAGCTAGGAGTCGAAGATGGCTAAAGTCGAATCTCAAGCCGGCGAACTGCAAGAAAAGCTCATTGCAGTAAACCGTGTTTCGAAAACTGTTAAAGGTGGTCGTATCATGTCCTTCACCGCGTTGACCGTGGTGGGTGATGGTAACGGCCGTGTAGGTTACGGTTACGGTAAGGCCCGTGAAGTTCCGGCCGCCATTCAAAAGGCGATGGAACAGGCTAAGCGTAACCTGAACAAGGTTGAGCTGAACAACGGCACCCTGCACCACCCGGTGCGTGGCGTTCACTCTGGTTCCACCGTGTTCATGAAGCCGGCCTCCCAAGGTACTGGTATCATTGCAGGCGGCGCCATGCGTGCCGTACTGGAAGTTGCCGGTATCCACAACGTGCTGGCCAAGACCTACGGTTCCACCAACCCAATCAACGTTGTTCGCGCAACTGTCGACGCTCTGGTTCACGGTCAATCACCGGAACAGATCGCGGCCAAGCGTGGTCTGCGCGTTGAAGAAATTCTGGGGTAATGCGACATGGCTAACACTGTAAAAGTAACTCAAACTCGCAGCTCTATCGGCCGTCTGCCAAAGCACAAGGCGACTCTGCGTGGTCTGGGTCTGCGTCGCATTGGTCACACCGTTGAGCTGGAAGATACTCCCTGCGTACGCGGCATGATCAACCAGGTTTATTACATGGTTAAGGTGGAGGGCTAAGCATGCGTCTGAATACTCTGTCTCCGGCCGCTGGCTCCAAGCGCGTCAAGCACCGTCCGGGCCGTGGTATCGGTTCTGGTCTGGGCAAGACCGGTGGTCGTGGTGTTAAAGGTCAAACCTCTCGTTCCGGTGGCGGCAAGGTCCGCAACGGTTTCGAAGGCGGCCAGATGCCTTTGAAAATCCGTCTGCCGAAGTTCGGTTTCTTCTCTCGCAAATCTTTGGTTTCTGCCGAAGTGCGCCTGAACGAAATCGCCCTGGTAGAAGGTGATGTGGTCGACGTGAGCACTCTGAAGCAAGCCGGTGTTATTACCAAAAACATCGTGTTCGCTAAAGTTGTTCTGTCTGGCAACATTGACCGTGCTGTGACCGTTCGTGGTCTGTCCGTCACCAAGGGTGCACGTGCAGCCATCGAGGCCGCTGGCGGTAAAATCGAGGAATAATCAGTACAATGGCTAAGAAACCAGGATTGGATGTTAAAGCACAAGGTGGTCTGAGCGAACTGAAGAGCCGTCTGCTCTTCGTTCTCGGGGCAATTATCGTGTTCCGTGCAGGCTCTTATGTGCCGATCCCTGGTATTGACGCCGCCGTACTGGCCGAGTTGTTCCAACAACAGAAGGGCACCATCATTGAGATGTTCAACATGTTCAGTGGTGGTGCACTCTCGCGTGCTTCTATTCTTGCACTGGGGATCATGCCGTACATTTCGGCGTCGATTATTATCCAGCTGCTGACTGTGGTTCACCCTGCTCTTGCTGAACTCAAGAAAGAAGGTGAATCCGGCCGTCGCAAGATTAGCCAATATACCCGTTGGGGCACGCTGGTTTTGGGAACGTTCCAGGCCATTGGTATTGCAACAGGTCTGCCGAATATGATGCAAGGACTCGTGACTCATCCGGGTTTGGGCTTCTATTTCACAGCCGTTGTGAGTCTGGTCACCGGTACCATGTTCTTGATGTGGTTGGGTGAACAGATTACCGAGCGTGGGATTGGTAATGGTATCTCGTTGATTATCTTCACAGGTATCGTCGCCGGTCTGCCTCATGCCATTGGCGCTACGGCCGAACAGGCACGTCAAGGGGAATTGCACATCCTGCTGTTGTTGTTGCTGGGCTTGATTGTTTTCGCTGTGACTTACTTTGTGGTGTTCGTGGAGCGTGGTCAGCGTCGTATCGTCGTTAACTATGCCAAGCGTCAACAAGGCCGCCAGGTATTCGCTGCGCAAAGCACACACCTGCCGTTGAAAGTGAATATGGCCGGTGTGATTCCTGCGATTTTCGCATCCAGCATCATCCTCTTCCCGGGTACCATTACCTCTTGGTTTGGTCAGGGCGAGGGCAAGATCGCTGACATTCTGCAACAGGTCTCTATGGTCCTGCAGCCGGGTCAGCCCTTGTACGAGATGCTCTATGCAGCAGCCATTATCTTCTTCTGCTTCTTCTATACCGCGCTGGTGTTCAACCCCCGCGAGACAGCAGATAACCTGAAGAAGAGTGGAGCCTTTATCCCGGGGATCCGCCCGGGCGAGCAGACAGCACGTTACATCGATAAGGTTATGACTCGCCTGACATTGGCAGGTGCGCTCTATATTACCTTTATCTGTCTGGTACCCCAGTTCCTGATGACTGCCTGGAACGTACAGTTCTACTTCGGTGGCACCTCGCTGCTGATTATCGTGGTAGTTATCATGGACTTCATGGCTCAGGTTCAGACCCATATGATGTCTCATCAATATGGCGACGTCCTGAGGAAGGCCAACCTGAAGGGCTACGGCCGCTAAAGGTCGGCGTAGTTACGGAGTTAAGCAATGAAAGTTCGTGCTTCCGTTAAGGCAATCTGCCGTAACTGCAAAATCATCAAGCGTCACGGTGTGGTGCGTGTGATTTGCAGCGAGCCAAAGCATAAACAGCGCCAAGGCTAATTTTTTACGGTTAGTACTTGCAACAAATAGTTGTGCTGGCTAATATAGCCAGCCAACTTTTGTTGTGTATTGGTTGACCGCCACGTATCCGCTCACGGGCTTTGTGGTGGTCGTTATCTACTATATGTAGGAGTGAATAGTGGCCCGTATCGCTGGCATTAACATTCCTGACCATAAACATGCAGTCATTGCGTTGACTGCTATTTATGGCGTCGGTCGTACCCGCTCCAAGGCCATCTGTGCCGCAGCCGGTATCGCTGAGAATGTGAAAATTAAAGACCTGGACGAAGCTCAGATCGAGAGTCTGCGTGAACAAGTAGGTAAATTCACCGTCGAAGGTGACCTGCGTCGTCAGATTTCCATGAACATCAAGCGATTGATGGATCTGGGTTGCTACCGTGGTTTGCGTCACCGTCGTAGCCTGCCTGTTCGTGGTCAACGTACCAAGACCAACGCTCGTACCCGTAAGGGTCCGCGCAAGGCTATCAAGAAGTAACGGGAAGGTAGAAAATGGCTAAAACTCCGACTCGTGCTCGCAAGCGCGTTAAAAAGCAAGTGAGCGACGGTATTGCGCACGTTCATGCATCTTTCAACAACACAATCGTGACCATTACTGACCGTCAGGGCAATGCTCTGTCTTGGGCTACCTCTGGTGGTTCCGGTTTCCGTGGTTCCCGTAAGTCCACTCCGTTTGCTGCCCAGGTAGCTGCTGAGCGTGCTGGTGAGATCGCCAAAGAATACGGCGTGAAGAACCTGGAAGTCATGGTCAAAGGTCCGGGTCCCGGTCGTGAGTCTTCCATCCGCGCTCTGAACGCGGCTGGTTTCCGCATCACTAACATTACTGATGTGACTCCGATCCCGCACAACGGTTGTCGTCCTCCCAAGAAGCGCCGCGTGTAACGCTGTAGCTACTTGGTCTAGGATTGTTGGAGAAAGAAGATGGCAAGATATATCGGTCCTAAGCTTAAGCTTAGCCGTCGTGAGGGCACCGACCTCTTCCTGAAGTCTGGTGTTCGTGCGATTGATTCTAAGTGCAAGATTGACACCGTTCCTGGTCAACACGGTGCGCGTAAAGCGCGTCTGTCCGACTACGGTGTGCAACTGCGCGAGAAACAAAAAGTACGTCGTATCTACGGCGTATTGGAAAAACAGTTCCGCAACTACTACCGCGACGCTGCCCGTCAAAAGGGTAACACCGGTGAAAACCTGTTGCAGCTGCTGGAAGGTCGTCTGGACAACGTCGTCTACCGCATGGGCTTCGGCGCCACTCGTGCTGAATCTCGTCAGCTGGTGAGCCACAAAGCCATCATGGTAAACGGCCGCGTTGTGAATGTTCCTTCTTTCCAGGTATCCCCTGAGGACGTGATCTGCGTTCGCGAGAAGGCTAAGAAGCAAGCGCGTATCAAAGCTTCCCTGGAAGTTGCTGGTCAGCGCGAGAAGCCGACTTGGGTAGAGGTTGACGCTGCTAAGATGGAAGGTGCCTTCAAGCGCCTGCCGGAGCGTTCCGACCTGTCTGCCGACATTAACGAACAGCTGATCGTCGAGCTTTACTCCAAGTAAAGCTAGCTTCTAAAGAGAGGACACAATGCTGGGTTCTGTAACAGATTTTCTTAAACCGCGGCTAGTTGACATCGAGCAAGTTAGCCCGACTCACGCGAAAGTGACTCTCGAGCCGCTTGAGCGTGGCTTTGGCCACACGCTGGGCAATGCCCTGCGTCGTATTTTGCTGTCATCTATGCCCGGTTGTGCGGTTACTGAAGTCGAGATCGACGGAGTACTGCACGAGTACAGCAGCAAAGAAGGTGTACAGGAAGACATTCTTGAAATCCTGCTCAACCTGAAAGGTATCGCTGTGAAGCTGGAAGGCAAGGACGAGGTAACTCTGTCCCTGACCAAGTCTGGAACAGGCCCCGTTACCGCTGGTGATATCACTCACGGTGATGAAGTCGAGATCGTAAACCCGGAGCACGTAATCTGCCACCTGACTGGTGCAAATGCTGAGATCAGCATGCGCCTGAAAGTTCAGCGCGGTCGTGGTTATGTGCCTGCTTCTGCTCGTGTTCACAACGATGATGAAGAGCGTCCCATCGGTCGCCTGCTGCTGGACTCCGCGTTCAGCCCCATCGTTCGCATTGCCTACAATGTCGAGGCGGCACGTGTGGAACAGCGCACCGACTTGGACAAGCTGGTTATCGACATGGAGACCAATGGTACTCTGGATCCGGAAGAAGCCATCCGTCGTTCCGCCACTATTCTGGCAGAGCAACTGGAAGCCTTCGTGGATCTGCGCGATGTCAGCGTGCCCGAGAAGAAAGAAGAGAAACCCGAGTTTGATCCGATTCTGCTGCGTCCTGTCGATGATTTGGAGCTGACAGTTCGTTCAGCGAACTGTCTGAAGGCAGAAGCTATCCACTATATTGGTGATCTGGTACAGCGTACCGAAGTTGAGTTGCTTAAGACTCCTAACCTCGGTAAGAAGTCCCTGACTGAGATCAAGGACGTGTTGGCCTCCCGTGGTCTGTCTCTTGGCATGCGCCTTGAGAACTGGCCGCCCGCCAGCATCGCTGACGAGTAATCCAGATTACGGGTTTCACAGATTTAGTTAGAAGGATAAGGTCATGCGCCATCGTTTGAGTGGTCGTCAACTGAACCGGAACAGCAGCCATCGTCAGGCTATGTTCCGCAACATGGCCAGCTCCCTGGTTCGTCATGAGATCATCAAGACGACTCTGCCTAAGGCAAAAGAGCTGCGTCGTGTAGTTGAACCGCTGATCACCCTTGCCAAGACTGATAGCGTTGCTAATCGTCGCCTGGCATTTGCCCGTACTCGCGATAACGCGATCGTGGCTAAGCTGTTCAATGAACTGGGCCCGCGCTACCTGGAGCGCGCCGGCGGTTATACTCGCATTCTGAAATGCGGTTTCCGTGCTGGCGACAACGCTCCTATGGCTTACATTGAGCTGGTAGACCGCCCGGCCGCTGCTGAAGCAGCTGCTGAGTGATAAAAGAAAAAGCCGGGCTTGTCCCGGCTTTTCTTTTAGTGGATTCTGATACTGCCTCTACTGCCTCTACTGCCTCTACTGCCTCTACTGCCTCTACTGCCTCTACTGCCTCTACTGCCTCTACTGCCTCTACTGCCTCTACTG
>NZ_JBFODD010000033.1:0-10625 GCF_040908115.1 Aeromonas sp. R7-1
GGTCAGCGTGTCCACAAGCCGTTCAAGTTCACCGTTGCCCTGAACAAGGCCGTGCCGCTGATGTACAACTCCCTGGCCTCCGGCGAGATGCTGCCGAAAGTGACCCTGAAGTGGTACCGCACCTCCGTCGAGGGCAAGCAGGAGCACTTCTTCAGCACTGTGCTGACCGATGCCACCATCGTTGACATCGACTGCCAGATGCCCCACTGCCAGGATCCGGCGAAGTCCGACTTCACCCAGCTGATCCAGGTCTCCATGGCCTACCGCAAGATCGACTGGGAGCACACCGTTGCCGGTACCTCTGGTGCGGATGACTGGCGCGCGCCGATCGAGGCCTGATCACCGATTTATTGATTGCCGTTGTTCCTTGTAGTGCACCCCAGGGCCTGATGACTGCCGTGTCAGCCGTCACCAGACCCGTGCAAGCTTTCTCCGACCCATTCAACCGGATGTGGTCGGAGCTTTTGTGTTTTGCCATCCGGCTGCATGGCGGCTGGATGGCAAAGCACAACGAAGGCCGGTCGCGCCATCTCCCACGATTGCCTTGTCAGATGAAAGCGGCGCTTCTCAGTTTGCACCGTGCCTTCCCTCGCGATGCTGATGGCGATGGTGACCCATCTTGCGACGCGCCTGATCTCAGACGTCATCCGTGCAGCTCCCAGGGCTGCGAACTGGCAGGTTAAGGAGCCCTCATGGCAGACAGCACAGGATTACAATTCACCGTCAAGGTGGGGGCTCTGCCCGAGAGTACTTTCGTGGTGGCCGAGTTTGCGCTGGATGAAGCGCTCAATCGGCCATTCAACCTGCGCCTGGCGCTGGCGAGTGCCCAGCCCGACATCGACGTTGGCGCCGTGCTTGACCAGCCGTGCGAGCTGCTGGTCTGGTACAACGGCGAGCCGCAGCGCCGGGTGTGCGGGGTGGTCAGTGACTTCGCGCAGGGTGACAGCGGTTTTCGCCGCACCCGCTATCAGCTCATGGTGCAGCCGGCCCTGTGGCGGCTGTCGCTTCGCCACAACTCCCGCATCTTCCAGGCGCAGAAGCCCGATGAAATCCTCTCCATCCTCTTGCAAGAGCACGGCATCACCGATTACGCCTTTGCGCTCAAAAACGAGCATGCCCAGCGGGAATACTGTGTTCAGTACCGGGAAACCGACCTCGACTTTGTGAACCGCCTCGCCGCCGAAGAGGGGATGTTCTACTTCCACGAGTTTGAAGCGGGCAAGCACCGCATCGTCTTTGCCGACGACGCAGCCGCATTGACTCAAGGCCCCGAGCTCTTCTTCAACCTCGGCAATCGTTCCCTTGAGCAAGGCCCCTATGTGCGGCAGTTCCACTACCGGGAGGCGGTGCGCCCGTCGGATGTGGAGCTCAAAGACTACAGCTTCAAGACGCCGGCTTATGGTCTCTCTCACAAAAAGCAGGGCGCAGAGCTCGAGCACCAACGGGACACCTACCAGCACTTCGACTATCCGGGTCGCTACAAAGCGGACCAGAGCGGCAAGGCGTTTGCCCAGCACCGGCTGGATGCGCTGCGCAACGATGCGGTGGCGGGCCAGGCTAAGTCCAACTGCGCCGCCTTGCAGCCGGGGCAGACGTTTGCACTCACCGAACACCCCAACGGCAGCCTCAACACCGACTGGCAAGTGGTGCGCATCCAGCACACCGGCTTGCAGCCGCAGGCGCTGGAAGAGGAGGGGGGCAGCGGCCCCACCGTCTACCACAACGAATTTGGCGTAGTGAAAGCGAGCACCACCTGGCGGGCACGCATCGGCAGCCCGGAGGCCCCTCACAAGCCGATGGTGGATGGCCCGCAAATCGCCATGGTGGTGGGTCCCGACGGTGAGGAGATTTACTGCGACGAGCACGGTCGGGTGAAGCTGCAATTCCCGTGGGACAGGTATGGCAGTTCCAACGACCAGAGCTCCTGCTGGGTGCGCATATCTCAGGGCTGGGCGGGTGGTCAATACGGCATGATGGCGATACCCCGTATCGGCCACGAGGTCATTGTCTCATTCCTGGAGGGGGACCCCGACCAACCCATCGTGACGGGTCGCACCTATCACGCCACCAATCGGCCGCCCTACGAGTTGCCTGCCAACAAGACCCGCACCGTGCTGCGCACCGAAACTCACCAGGGTGAGGGGTTCAACGAGCTGCGCTTTGAAGACCAGGCGGGGCAGGAAGAGATTTATATCCACGGTCAGAAAGATCTGAACGTGCTTATAGAGAACGACGCGGCCTGGCACATCAAGCACGACGAGCATCGGGATATCGACAATGAGCGGGTGACCCGCATCAAGGCCAATGATCACCTCACTGTGAACGGTGAAAAGCGGGATCACATCAAGGCCGACTATTCCCTGACCGTGGATGCCAGCCAGCACCAGAAACTGGGGCAGTCCCTGCTGGTGGAGGCGGGGTCCGAGGTACACCACAAGGCGGGCATGAAGATAGTGATGGAGGCGGGTGCCGAGCTGACCCTCAAGGTGGGGGGGAGTTTTGTCAAAATCGACCCGAGCGGTGTCACCCTCTCGGGCGGCTCCATCAAGATGAACTCAGGCGGCAGCCCGGGTTCTGGCTCTGGCTGGAGTGGCCAGATGCCGATCCAACCCGGAGCGGTTGAAGTGGTGGCGCCCCCGCCTCCCATGGACCCTGCACGTCAGATTGCGACGCTCAAGTCTGCCGAACCTGTGTGCGAGATCTGTGAGCAACTGGCCAGACAGGAGGGGGGTGGCTGATGGCCATGGCTTTCGTCGCAGAGCGTCCCGACATCGAGCTGAACAGTGGAGAGCAACTCTATCTGTTGCTCGATGGCGCGCGCATTCCCGCGCTGGAGCGCGCGTTGTTCGAGCAGGACCCATCGCCTTCCTATCAGCCCGTTTACCTTCACGCCCCCTGGGACAGCTTGCGAGAAGTGAGCCCCTGTCTGGTCTGTGCAACGCCCAATCTGCTGGATTGGTTTATGCAAAACCGCGATGCATCATGGGGTTACCTGTTATCGTCCCCTCTTTCTCTGTTGCCGTTGGCCGAGCGACTGCGTGGGCTTATCGAGGTGGAGAGTCCCTATGGCAGCAGGATTTTGCTCAAGCTGGCCATGCCGGAGACCATGTGGCGGCTGTTTATGGATGATGAACCCTGGCTCTGGCAGGGGGTGGCTCAAGTCTGGATCCCGACCCGGCAGGGGGAGGAGCAGGTGTGGCAGCACAAGGTTGCCGCGCCTGGAATGGGGTCCCCCATGGGGGAACGTCTGCGACTTTCCGACGTGCAGTGGCGCCGTCTGGGAGAGGTGAGCTGGTTGCGCACCCTCGATGGGATAAGAGCACACATGCACACCTGGTTTGGGGCTCGCATGCTGACGCTGCAAGAACCCATGGCCTGGATTGCCCATTGGGCTGATTACGCCTATGCCCAGGGATTCGAGAGCGAGCGGGATCTGCTGCTGTTTTTCAATGTGATGGGGTATCTCGGCAGTGGCTGGTTTGATGAAGATGAGCATCCCCGGATCAAGGCGTTGATTACCCAGCGTTCGCCCCAGACCCCTTCGCAACGTATCGAGCAGGCCGCCGAGCTTGCTGCCGCATTGAGCAACAAGGATCAAGACGCATGAGTACGCCCAATCAAGCCGCCCAGTGTGCAAACACGACCGACAGCAAGAGCCCGGCAGGAGTCTGTCCGCTCAAGAACAAGAAGATTGCCATCATCCCGGTGCGTTATGCCCTGGATGAGCCGTTCTCCCCGCCACAAAAGCAGCCTCACCCAGTCCCCGCCGGAGCAGGCTTTGTGGTGCCTCTCAAGTTGAAAGAGAGCGGTTATGCCTTGCGCCAACTGCGCGATGGCTGGCTCTATGTCTATGACGAAAAGACCAAGACATTTGATGAGTACGAGATAAAGGGATCGACCTTCATCAGCCAGAGCAAGGGAAGCAAGGGGCATCTGCTCTACCCGGCGAGCCATACCCTCTCCCTCGCTTATTCTCCCCAGCGCTGGACGGGGCGCATCAAGCATGAGATGGAAAAGAGCGGCGGTTTGCGCACCACCTGGATGCGGCAGGTGAAACTGGGCAGTTTTGCCAGCACCATGAAGGCCCCTCATTGCGGTCTGCCAGATGTGCTCGACAAGGTTGCGGATCTGGGGATGTCCAACAAGGGATTTGTGCTCTCTTCAACCCCCCTTGCCAAGCCTGCCGAAGAGGACGAGCAGGGGATCAAGTTGCTGGCTCACAAACCGGCGAGTTCACCGACTGCCTACAAAGCGGGCATACCGGACCCCAAGAGCGCCATGGTGGTCGCTCTGGAGGACCCGCTGGCCGACCTTGCCGACCTTTCCATGAAGGTCAATCAACTGCTCGCCAAGCGCGAAGCACTGCTGGGGAAAGATGATGCCACCATCAAGGTCAACAGCCACAAGCTGATGATGGCGGAGGTCACACGTAACCTGGCCAGGGTGCGGCTCGACGAGAAGGAGTTACCCGCCTCCGTCAGGGGCAATGTCGCCAGGACCCAGGCCTTTGAAGAGGCGCTGGATGATTATCTTGGGGATCGCTACCTCGCCGACATGGAGAGCATGACGGCAGAGCCCGGGATGGCGATGTTCAGTTCCCCTATGGAGAAACGGGCTGATGAGAAGCTGAAAATCTTGCGGGAACAATATGGTTTCAATCCATCCCAAAAACAGGTTTCCCAATGGAAAGAGCGCGCCGCCTTCCAGGATGAGGTCAACTGGAGCGGGCTCAATGCCTTTATCAAGCAGTACCAGGTGCCACTCAATGAGGTGGAGCTGGCCCTGACGCGGGCTCATGAAGACCTGTTCAACGGTGTGACCCGCCTCAAGGCCGATCCGCTGCCCTTTGGTCTGGACAACAGAACACCCAAGGGACAAGCCTATCTGCAGACACTGTTTGCCGAGGCCGGGCCGGTTCTCTCTCTTAGCTGCCGCACGGAGGAGAGGAAGAAAGCGCTGGAGAAACTGCTGGGCGAAAAGAGCCGCGATAACTTGCTGGCGCTAGCCCCTTATGGCTTTGATGCCGCGTTGCACAAGGGATTGAGCGAGCTGACGGTAGACAATGCCTGGCTCAGCACCTCCTCTGGCGATATGACAGCCCTCTTTGGCAGAACGGCTGATCTGGAGACGCTACTGGGGGATGAGAGATTCAAGCAAAAGTCCTGGTTCCAGACGATCGAAGCCGTCATTGAAGCCATGAAAGTGGCTGGGAAATCCATGGCCAAGGGGGCTCACGCCCAGATCATGGCGGCCATCTTGCCCCATGCCTGGAAGAACAGCCTGGCGGGCAACCTCAGGCTCGTATTGCTGGAGTCCCTGCTCGGCGACCAGCCGCTGCAGGCCAACCGAGACTATCGGATGCTCCACAACCGCTTCCAGCAGAAGATCTGGATCATTGTCAAAGAGATGTCGGCCATCAGCTCCCCCCCTCCCGGGCGCAGCACCACGGTGAAGGCCATCAACGGTCAGCTAAAAACCTTGCAGCAACAGCTTGATACCCTGATTGCCAGCGAAATGCCCCTGCTGGTGAAGCTGAAAGGTGATCTCTACCAGCAACAAGCCAGACAATATGTTGGTGACTATCTGGCGAGCGTACGTAGCGGCGTGAATCAACGCATCACGGCCATGAACGAGAGAATTCCCAATCTGGCGACCTTTGGCGGGCTGGTTGCCCTGCTCAACCTCTGGAATCTGACAGTGGTCATCGCTGGGACGGCGCAAAACGCCCAGTCCATCGGTCGGGAACGGGCAAATATGCAGCTGGGCTCGGCCTTTGCCTGGACGGGCAATGCCATCGCCGCGCTCTATCAGGGGGCTGTGTGGGGAGAGCTTAAAAAATTACAGGCGGGAGAAAAAGCTCTTACGTCCATACCTATCAAGAATGCAAAAATCGGTGAACATGCTGTCTGGGTTAAAGCCTTTTCCCTACGGATGTTGGCGTTTGCTGGGTTAGGTGCTGTGGCAGCAGGACTGGAAGCGTGGGATGCCTCATTGGCTAGCAAAGACCCTTTAATTAGCGAGATGGAAAGAACTTTGCTGGTTTCGAAGGAATATGTTCTTTGGGGACAAACGGGCATTTTTGGGGTTCAAGTATTACTTACGCTGGTGAGTCGCGGTGTTGGGGGATTCGCAATTGGTACCGTTTTTGCCCCCTGGATGGTTATCGGGCTCTTTGTGCTGGGTATCGCCTATCTGGTACTGACAGTGTTGCTTAATATCTTTAAGCGCTCGGATCTGGAGAAATGGTTGCTGCAATCCACTTGGGGCAAACAGCCCGCCAATTGGTCTTCTGAAGACGAACTGGCTCGCTTTGAATTGCTGGTCAATAAACCGGGCGCCAGCCTGACGGTGGTGCGCTCCGCGCCCCAGGGGTGGATGGACACCGGTCGCCCCCAGTGGCAGTTGCAACTCTCGCTCCCTGCGCACTTGCGAGGGCAGACCATAGGGCTGAAGGTCATCGGCCAGCCAATTGCTCGCGCCGGTCAAATGGTACCGGTGCGCTCCAAAGAGGATCTGGCGCGCTATCAGGCAGCCATGCGGCCCAGGATGCTGGAGACACAACGCGGACGTTGGGATGAGATGGTCTATACCCTGCCGCTGGGGATTGATACCAATTCGGCCATTAAACTGGAATTGGGCTATCTGGGTGGTATGGTACAGCGGCAACTTGTCTTCAAGGGCTGCGGTAATAGCAACGGCCCCATTATATTGGATACCAGCAGTGGTGAGGTGAACTCTATGCCTGCACTAATAGTTGGCACGCAAGGGAATAAATCATGAACGAGGAGATTGAGGTGAGCGAGCAGGACATCCCTTTTCATCTTCTGCCGCAGGAAGAGCAGCAAAGTATAATTAATGCCAATCAGAAAATGGTGCGTGAAGCCCCTACGCTACATGAGTGGAATATTAGGGTGGAAACACCCTTTGTTTGGCTAGTCATTTCAATCCCAGTTGGTATTATGATGTCTATTGGTATATGGCTAGTGTATAGCGATGATGATGCAGGTTGGGCTCCTATTATAATGGGGGCAATAGTTGCTGCCTTTACTCGTTACTTATGGCTAGCAGATAAAAACTATCATTATCGACTGACAACAGAAGGCTTAATCACTACTTATCATGATGCTATTCCCGAAGCGGCCTACACCATAGTGCGTGGCTTGGCTTGGTTGGGAGTAGTTGTATGTGTGATGGCGGTGGTTGTATTGGGACCGTTAGCATTAGTTGGTGCAGGTGGCATGGCGCTCTTTGCGGTATTTTTCACTGACTTCAAGAAAGAAGAGACAGTTGAATATACACGATTCAATAAAGAAAAAATAAATATAATAAAGGTGGCTAGGAAAGCCGCTTTTGTTCAATTTGAGACAGTTCCTTTTGGCTACTCTGGATTTGCAAACTTCTATTGTTATAAAAATGACTTGAATAAGATTCTTTTTTCTTTGTTATCGTTGCTGAATTGCTGCGAGTATAGAGAGTTTAAAACTGTTTTCTCATTAAATAGGGCTCCCCATAGCTCTCTGGATGTTGGTGTGCCAAGAAAATTTGATGAGCTTAACACCTAATGACTCAGGTGGCGCTGTGCGATTACAGTGTCATTTTTCATTATTTCAATGTTTGTATTGGCTATGTTGCTCAATATCATTAAAACGCTCAGATCTGGAGAAATGGTTGTTGCAATCCACCAGGGGAAAGCAGCCTGCCAATTGGTCCTCGGAAGACGAACTGGCTCGCTTCTAGTTGTTGGTCAATAAACCGGGAGCCAGCTTGACTGTGGTTCGCTCCAAGCCTCAGGGGTGGATGGATATCGGTCGCCCCCAGTGGCAGTTGCAACTTTCACTCCCTGCCCATTTGCGAGGACAAACCATAGGGTTAAATGTCACTTCTTAACCACTTGCCAGTGCTGGCCAGATGGTGCCGGTACGATCCAAAGAGGAGCTGGCGCGCTATCAGGCAACCATGCAGCCCAGGACGCTAGAGACACAACGCGGACGTTGGGATGATCTGGTCTATACCTTGCCTTTGGGGGTCGATACCAATAGTGCCATCAAGTTGGAACTGGGATATATGGGCGGTATGGTACAGCGGCAATTTGTCTTCAAGGGCAACGGCAACAGTGGTGGACCTATCACTTTGAACTCCAGCAGCGGTGAATTAAGTTCTATGCCCGCCCTAGTCGTTGGTAAGCAAGGAATAAATAATGAACAACACGAATGAAGTAGCTGAGGCAAACGAGCAAGAAACCCCTTTTCATCTGCTGCCGCAGGAAGAGCAACAACTCATAATCGATACCAATCAGAAAAGGGTGCGTGAGGCACAAACTCTTCATGAATGGGATATCCGGGTATCTACAGCATTTGCATGGCCAATGATATTAATAGTCGTTGGCTCAATGATGCTATTTGGAGGTGCGGCGGTATGGTTTGCTGGAGATAATGATTGGACTTTTGTTTATATGATGATCGGTATGTCGATAGTGATGACGCTCTATTTACGTTACTTGGTGATGGCGGATAAACACTACCATTACCGGCTAACGACAGAAGGCTTAATCGTCACTTATCATGATGCCATTCCTGAAGTGGCCTACACCATAGTGCGTGGCTTGGCTTGGCTTGGCTTGGGGTGGTGGTTTGCGTGATGGCTATGGCTGTATTGGGGCCGCTAGCGCTGGTTGGTGCAGGTGGTATGGCAATTTTTGCTGTTTTTTTTACTAACTTTGAAAAGAAAATATCAGTTGAATACACTGTTTTCAATAAAGATAAAGCATATGTTGTGAAAGTGGTTAAAAATAAAAACCTTATTCGCTTTGATATCATACCATTCAGTTGGTTCGAGTTTTCTTATTTATATTGCAATGAAGGTGAACTATATAAAATATTGTCAAGTTTAATGAAAGAGCTTGGGTGTGATGAATATAGAGAGTTTAAAAGTGAATTATCTCTTCGCAGAGCTCCCGTTGGTGTATTGGATGTTGGCACGCCAAGAAGGCTGGATGAGATCAATAAGTAAATCCTTCGAGTAATACTTTTGTCAGATGTAACAGTTATAGAAAAATTATTGGTGTCAAAAAAGTGGTGATTTCAATCAACTCTGGTGCAATCAGTCTATCGTAGATGATCTGGTTCCTTTTGAAATGCTGGTCAATAAGCCAGGGGGCAGTTTGACTGTGGTACGCTCCAAGCCTCAGGGGTGGATGGACACAGGTCGTTCCCAGTGACAGTTGGAACTCTCACTCCCTGCCCATTTACGAGGACAACCCATAGGGTTAAATGTCACTTTGCAACCACTTGCCAGTGCTGGTCAGATGATCCCCGCGCGCTCCAAACAGGAGCTGGACCGTTATCTGGCTGCAATGAAACCCAAGGTGATAGAGACGCTACGAGGGAGTTGGGATGAATCGCTCCCAGTTCCCTAGACACCTCACAGCCTTAAAATGAGGCAACTATTGGAGGTGTTATGACCCGTCAGCGTTATCCAGAAACATTCAAAATCGAAGCCGTTAAACAAATCACCGAGCGCGGGCGGCCGGTGGCTGACGTTGCACGTGCCATCGGGGTATCCAGCCACAGCCTGTATGCATGGCTCAAGCAGTACGGTAAGCCTGCTGACCAGCAAATAGAAGAGTCTGCCTTGCAAGCCGAGATCCGCCGCCTGAAAACTGAACTGCGCCAGGTCACCGAGGAGCGCAATATTCTAAAGGAGGCCGCCGCGTACTTTGCCAGCGAGTCAAGGAAAGGTACGCGTTCATAACCTCCCGACTCGACCGGTACAGTGTCGTTACCCTGTGCCAAACCCTGGGGGTTCACCGAAGTGGCTTCTACGCGTGGTTGAAACAGCCCACATCGCCACGACAGCAGGAGGACGAACGACTGACCGGATTGGTCAAGCAATCCTGGCTGGAAAGTGGTGCTGTCTACGGTTATCGCAAGATCCATCGCGACCTTCGTGACGCAGGGGAAGCCTGCGGCAAGCACCGTGTGGCCAAATTAATGAAGCGGGAGGGACTGCGTTCGCAAACGGGCTATCAACGCCGCAAGGGGCATTATGGAGGCAAGAGCACGCAAGCTGCCCCAAACACGCTGGCACGTCAGTTTAAGGTGCCAGCCCCCAACATCACCTGGGTGACTGACATTACCTACATTCGCACTCAAGAAGGGTGGCTGTACCTGGCGGTGGTGCTCGACCTGTTCTCTCGCCAGATCGTCGGCTGGGCGATGAAGTCACGCATGACGGCAGACTTGGCGGTTGATGCGTTATTGATGGCCGTCTGGCGGCGTAAACCCAAGCAGCCGGTACTGGTGCATTCGGATCAGGGCAGCCAGTTTACCGGTGGTGAATGGCAGGACTTTCTGAAGGCCCACAACCTGCGTTGCAGCATGAGCCGACGGGGTAACTGTCACGACAACGCGGTCGCCGAGAGCTTCTTTCAGTTGCTCAAACGGGAGCGGATCAAGCGCAGGATTTACGCGACAAGAGACGAAGCCCGCAGCGATGTGTTTGATTATATCGAGATGTTTTACAACCCAATCAGGCGTCATGGTTCCAATGATGGGCTGTCGCCGGTAGAGTTTGAAAGGCAGTTTATTTTTCAGCAACAAAGTGTCTAGAAAACCAGGGGCGATTCA
>NZ_JBFODD010000034.1:0-7730 GCF_040908115.1 Aeromonas sp. R7-1
CCGGCAACGGTGTGCTCCCAGTCGATCTTGCGGTAGGCCATGGAGACCTGGATCAGCTGGGTGAAGTCGGACTTCGCCGGATCCTGGCAGTGGGGCATCTGGCAGTCGATGTCAACGATGGTGGCATCGGTCAGCACAGTGCTGAAGAAGTGCTCCTGCTTGCCCTCGACGGAGGTGCGGTACCACTTCAGGGTCACTTTCGGCAGCATCTCGCCGGAGGCCAGGGAGTTGTACATCAGCGGCACGGCCTTGTTCAGGGCAACGGTGAACTTGAACGGCTTGTGGACACGCTGACCTGCCGGCTGACCGGATTGCGGATCGGTCGGCACGGTGACGACGTGCTGGAACTCTTGTACCAGCATCTCGTCTTCGTGGCCCTGCACGAAGATGTTGCCGACGGAATCGGAGGTGAAGGCACCGGCGGTGATGTTGCCCTGGGTTTTACCTTCGATGCTGATATAACATGGGGTTGGCATGGAATTGCTCCTGATGGTTGAACGGTTATGACACTCGCCCGAATCCGTTAGCAGCGTCCATGCCACTCTTTTTACCCATTACATTTCAATCAGTTATAAAAAAATCCCCCACAAGGCAGTACGCTCGGCGCAATAAGTTGTACTTTTCAACACGTTTGACCATCAGTCATTGCACTGGCAGTTCAATATTCTGGTATGCGCGCAATTTTTTGCGCCAATCCGACGGGAACACTACTGTTCGTCCACATTGGCGACAGCGGCCAGCTCTACATTCAACCTCACCACCCCCTGTTTCAACGCCCAGGAGATCGCCTGGCACTTGCTGCTGGCCCCCAGCTTGGTGACCACATTGTTCAGATGAAAGGTCACCGTGCGCGGGGTGATCCCCAGGATCTGCGCGATGTCGCTCGTCTGCTTCCCTTCCGCCGCCCAGCGGCATACCTCCAGCTCGCGCAGGCTCAGGGCATCATGAGAGGACTCCCCTACCAGGCAGACCCTCACCACCGCCTCGAAGATATGCATGGATAACCAGCTGAGAAAAGGCACCGCGGAAAGCCACTGCGCTCTGGTGCGAGGTGTGCTGGTGATCAGGGAGAGCAGGCCCACATGACCGTTGGCCCCGTGCCAGGGAAACGTAATGCCGTCGCGCAATCCCGCCTGCTGCGCGAGCGTCATCACCGCAAGGCGCTCATCGTCACAGACCCCCTGCACCATGAGATCCGCCCACAGGATGGGGGTGCTCTGCTCCATCCCGCGCTGGACGACGGGATCGATGGCAAAGAAGTTGGCCTGGGTATAGGCGTCAACCCACTCCTGAGGACAACCATTGAAGATGGTGACATCCGGTCGCTGTATGGTGCTGGGAGACATCAGGGCCAATCTGAAGTAGTCAAATCCCGCCTGTGTCGTCAACTGGCGCAGCAACGCCACTATGGTGTGCTCATCGTCGGCCTGTTCGAACCGGGAGATGAGATCTAACGCGTAGCTTGTATCCATGTTGTCGAATTGTTTTCAAATGGTGTCAGCATTGTTTTTCATGAAACCCAATGGGAGCTGAATCACGTGCCAACAAATAGAAACGGAACCCGTGAAACCCTGATCTCAGGGCCCGCCACGAGCCTTGGGGCTCGCTCTCTGCGGGATGGAGGGCATGACGCAGAGCGAAATACCAATAACCAGAACTTAACTGCATTAAAATCACGAGTTTTTGCAAAAAACATCGCAATCATATAACAGCACTCGGCGGGGAAGGGATAATAAACTTTCCAGATGAGACCTTGGTCACTGACAGGCCAATCGTTTTGTGTCCCGTCCCCCGTTTCTGGCCCTTTACGGGCTTCCCCGGCCTGGCACCGGCTGTTAACATGCGCCCCTTATGCCTGTTATGTGCTCTGGGGTGGCCGTCACGCCGCCCTGACCCTGCCCTGTGCGGCCTCTGCCGCCTGACTCCGGTTATGCCGACCGGCCGGTTTACCCGGCCACCAACAGCCAATGCAACTCTGTGATCCCCGCCATTTCCCCTGATTTGCGGGCCTGTGGCCATGGATCCTCAACGAGCGAGAAAATCCCCATGCTGGAACGTGCAAGACAAGAGTGGTTCTCCAACATACGGGGCGATCTGCTGTCGGGCATCGTCGTCGCCCTGGCGCTGATCCCGGAGGCCATCGCCTTCTCCATCATTGCGGGCGTCGACCCCAAGGTCGGCCTCTATGCCTCCTTCTGCATCGCCGTGGTCATCGCCTTCGTCGGCGGTCGTCCCGGCATGATTTCCGCCGCCACCGGCGCCATGGCGCTCCTGATGGTGACCCTGGTCAAGGAACATGGCCTGCAGTATCTGCTGGCGGCCACCCTGCTCACCGGCCTCTTCCAGATAGCGGCGGGCTACCTCAGGCTCGGCAGCCTGATGCGATTCGTCTCCCGCTCCGTGGTGACCGGCTTCGTCAACGCCCTGGCCATCCTTATCTTCATGGCCCAGCTGCCCGAGCTCACCAACGTCACCTGGCAGGTCTACGCCATGACCGCGGCCGGGCTTGGCATCATCTATCTGTTCCCGCTCGTTCCCGTGGTGGGCAAACTGCTCCCCTCCCCCCTGCTGTGCATCGTCATCCTGACGGCGGTGGCCATCACCCTGGGCATCGACATTCGTACCGTGGGCGACATGGGCGAGCTGCCCGATACCCTGCCGGTCTTCCTCTGGCCCGACGTGCCCCTCAATCTGGAGACCCTGGCCATCATCTTCCCCTATTCAGCGGGGCTGGCGGTGGTGGGACTGCTCGAGTCCATGATGACGGCAGCCATCGTCGACGAGATGACCGACACCCCAAGCGATCGCAACCGCGAGTGCAAGGGTCAGGGGATCGCCAACATAGGCGCCGGTCTGCTGGGAGGCATGGCGGGGTGCGCCATGATTGGCCAGTCCGTCATCAACATCAAATCCGGTGGCCGCGGCCGCCTCTCCACCTTCGTGGCGGGGACCCTGCTCATCCTGATGGTGGTCTTCATGGATGAGTGGATCCGTCAGATCCCCATGGCAGCCCTGGTGGCCGTGATGATCATGGTCTCCATCGGCACGTTTTCCTGGGAGTCGGTACGCAACCTGAAGAGCCACCCCCTCTCCACCAACCTCGTGATGGTGACCACCGTCGCCGTGGTGGTCGCGACCCACAACCTGGCACTCGGGGTCTTCGTGGGGGTGCTGCTCGCCTCTCTCTTCTTCGCCCACAAGGTTGCCCGCGTCATGCTGGTCAAGAGCAACAGCGAGCGCAGCGGCGCCGTGCGTACCTATCTGGTGCGGGGCCAGGTCTTCTTTGCCAGCGCCGAGCAGTTCCTGGCCAGTTTCGATTTCAGGGAGGAAGTGGAGAAGGTGGTCATCGACCTGACGCACGCCCACTTCTGGGACATCACCGCCATCACGGCCCTCGACAAGGTGGTCATCAAGTTCCGCCGCGAGGGGAAAGAGGTGGCGGTCATCGGCCTGAACGACGCCAGTGCCACCCTGGTCGATCGCTTTGCCATCCACGACAAACGCCAGGAGGGAGAGCCCCTGCTGGCCGAGCATTGATCCCGGCGCCCCCATGAGGGCGCTGCCTGCAAGCCATAAAAAAAGCCCGTCTCTCACCATGAGATGGGCTTTTTTTGGGCTGTTGGATCACAGTCAACACACGCGCCTCGGCGCGCCCATCCCGAGCCGATGCGGCAACGCGGGGTCATGACCTGCCGTCAGGGTGCAAGAGGGGCCATGAAAGCAGGAACAGGGTGCCGCCCCGCCCGCCGGGTTGGCAAACAGCACTGCCGCCGTGGGCCTCGGCAATCGCCTTGACCACGGCCAGCCCGAGCCCGCTGCCGCCACTCTTGCGTGAGCGTGACGGATCCCCCCGGCGAAACGCCTCGAAGATATGGGCGGCGACCTCCTCGCTGATGCCAGGCCCTTCGTCTTCCACGCTCAGGATGCTCTGGGTGCCCGAACGATGCAGGCGCACGGTCAGCATGCCCGGTACCGCGTGCTTCTGGGCATTTTCCAGCAGCGCCATCAGGGCCTGACGGATGCGAAGTGCATCGCAACAGACACAGAGTTCGGCATCGAGCTCCCGTTTGAGGGTGAAACCGCTCGCAGCCAGAGGGGTGGCAAACGCCTCGAGCACCACTGCAAGCTCGTCGGCCAGCCTGACCTCTGTTCGTTGCAACTCCAGGTGGCCGCTGTCGTTGAGGCTGAGTACCCGCAAGTCTTCGATCAGGTGGGTCAATCCCTCCACCTGGCGCAACAAACCTTCAAAGAGCGCACGCTCTGGCGGAAATACCCCTTCGGCCAGCCCCTGCAAGCGGCCACGCAATATGGTCACCGGGGTGCGCAATTCGTGGGCGATGGCGGCATTCCAGAACTCCCGCTCGCGGGTCATGCTTTGCAGTCGCTCGGCCATGGTGTTGAAGTCCCGCACCAGTTGCGCCGTCTCCCCGATCGCCTGTTCATCCAGCGGCACGCGCGCATCGAGTTTGCCCTCTGCCACCTCGCGCAGGCTGTTCGCCACCGAATTGAGCGGGGTCAGGATGCGCCGAGAGAGGCGCACCGCCACGTACAGCGCCATCCCCAATGCAATGAGAATGGTCGAGCCGATCCAGGTCATCTCGACCCTGGAGGGCATCCAGCTCTCGGAAATGCTGCCAGGCACATAGGTCACGGCAATGGCGTAGAACACATAGGTGCCGATCACCGCGAGGCAGATGATGCCGAGCGCCATCAGCCCCAGAGAGCGAATGATCTGCCTGCGCAGGCCGGGTGCCGATGTCATGCATCGCCCCCGAAGCGATAGCCGACGCCCCAGACACTGGCGGGCACCCCCTGGATGCCCTGTGCCTCCAGCTTCTTGCGCAGCTTGCTGATGTGGCTGTCCACCGTGCGCTCCTGGGTATCCCCCTCCGGCAGGCAGTGGGTCAGCAGTTCGGCGCGGCTGAACACCCGCTTGGGTGCCCGCATCAGGGAGGCGAGCAACTTGAACTCGGTCAGGGTCAGATCCAGCATCTGTTGCCTCTCATCGCGGCAAATGCTGGCCTCGTGGCTCTCCAGATCGATCTGGAAGGGGCCGACCCGCAGCACCCGGGCCGTGGCCTGTTTTGATGCCTGGCTGCGTCTGAGCACCGCCTGTACCCGGGCCACCACTTCGGCCGGGTTGAAGGGTTTGACCACATAGTCATCCGCCCCCATGCGCAGCCCCATCAGCTTGTCGAGGTCCTGATCCAGGGCGGTCAGCATGATCACCGGCGTGTCGCCACGGGCCCGGATCTCGCTGAGCACCTGCCAGCCGTCGAGCTGCGGCATCTGCACATCCAGCAACAGGAGATCGGGTTTGCATGTCTGGTGCATGGCCAGGGCTTCGCGGCCATCGGCGGCATGCAGGGTGCGCAATCCGTGGCGTTGCAGGTAAGCGGCGAGGATGTCGGCTATCTCGGCTTCATCCTCTGCAATCAGTACCAGTGACTGGGCCGCCGGGTTGGCGGAAGCAGGAAGATACGACATGGTCGGACTCGAAAATGGTGGGCTTGAACTTTATCACCGCCTCCATGGATTCTCCACAAAGCCTCGAATCATTCGCAATAGCCCCTCTCCATAATGCCCGTTCGATGTGCTCTCGCGGCAGCACCATGCCCGGGAGACGGTTTAACGAGGTGAGTATGATGTTTGTCAAACAGCGGTATGCGGGCACCCTGCTCGCCGTCATTGCCGTATTCGGATTGGCAGGTTGCGATGGGGCGTCGCAAGCGCAAGATGCGCCGACCCTTCCTCAGGTGTCGGTGATGACGCTGGCAGAACAGGACCTGGTCATCAGCGAGGATCTGCCCGCCCGGGTAGCCGCGCTGCGCAGCGCCGAGATTCGGGCCCAGATCAGCGGCATCGTGCAGCGCCGCCTGTTCGAGCAGGGCGCCGAAATCGGCGCAGGCACCGTGCTGTTCCAGATAAATCCGGCCCCCTTCAAGGCAGATGTCGACAGCGCCGCCGCCGCATTGCAGCGCGCGGAGGCCGTGCTGGCCCGCGCCCGTATCCAGATTGACCGTCTGGTGCCGCTGCTGCGCACCGAGGCCATCAGCCGCCAGACCTATGACGATGCTGTCTCCCAGCGTGATCAGGCGGCCGCCGACGTGGCTCAGGCCAGGGCGACCCTGGCCCGGCACCAGCTGAACCTGCAATTTGCCAGCGTGGAGGCCCCCATCGCCGGGCGCATCGATCAGGCGCTGGTGAGTGAAGGGGCCCTGGTGTCCCCCACCGACGCCACCCCCATGGCCAGGATCCAGCAGATCGATCAGGTCTACGTCGATGTGCGTCAACCGGCCTCTGTGCTCGACACCCTGCGCCAGCAGGCTGGCTCGACGGCACCGGAACTGACGGTGGACATCCTCGGCAGCGACGGCAAGCCGCTCGGCATGCAGGGGCACATCCTCTTCTCCGGCATCGAGGTGGATGCCGGGACCGGTGACGTACTGCTGCGGGTACTGGTGGACAACCCGGAGCGGCGGCTCTTGCCCGGCCTCTACGTACAGGCGCGCATTCCCCGTGCCCACTATGCCAACGCCCTGAGCGTGCCTCAGCAGGCGGTGGTGCGCACATCGGGCCAGACCAGCGTGTGGGTGGTGGATGGCCAGGGGCAGGCACAACTGGTTCCGGTCAACACCGCTGAACTGGTGAATAGCCAGTACCGCATCGCGTCCGGGCTCAACGCCGGACAGCGGGTGGTGATCGAGGGGATCGACCGCCTGACCCCGGGGACGCAAGTCATTGCCCATCCCTGGCAATCCCCCGCCCTCAGCCAGCAGGCTGACGCCGGTAACCGTTGAATCGGAGACATTTCATGCCGCAGTTTTTCATTCATCGCCCGGTGTTTGCCTGGGTGATCGCCCTCTTCATCGTGCTGGCGGGGGTCATCGCCATCCCCAAGCTGCCCATCTCCCGCTATCCCTCGGTGGCGCCGGTGTCGGTGACCCTCTATGCCACCTATCCGGGCGCCACGCCGCAGACCCTGAACGATGCGGTGGTGAGCCTGATCGAGCGCGAGCTGTCTGGGGTGAAGAACCTGCTCTACTTCGAGTCGTCGGTAGATGCCTCCGGCAGCGCGCAGATCACCGCCACCTTCAAGCCGGGCACCGATCCGGAGCTGGCCCAGATGGACGTGCAAAACCGCATCAAGGCGGTCGAGCCTCGCTTGCCACAGGCGGTGCGGCAAACCGGCCTGCAGGTGGAGTCCGCCTCGTCCGGCTTTCTGATGATGGTCGGCATGACTTCACCGGATGGCCGCTTCGATGAGGTCGCGCTGAACGACTACATGGCGCGCAATATCGTGCAGGAGCTGCGCCGCATCGACGGCGTGGGGCGAGTGCAGCTGTTCGGCGCCGAGCAGGCCATGCGCATCTGGGTGGATCCGGGCAAGCTCGCCGCCTACGGGTTGACCATCAGCGAGGTGGCGCAGGCCATCGAGCAGCAGAACGTGCAGATTGCACCGGGGCGCCTCGGCGACGAACCCGCCCTGCCTGGCCAGCGACTGACGGTTCCCCTCACGGTAGAGGGGCAACTGACCACTCCCGAGGCGTTCGCCGCCATCGTGCTGCGGGCCGGTGGCGATGGCGCCAAGCTGGTGCTGGGTGACGTGGCCCGGGTCGAGCTGGGGGCGCAATCCTACGCCTTTTCCAACCGCGAGAACGGGGTGGCTGCCACCAGCGCCGCCATCCAGCTCTCCCCCGGCGCCAACGCCGTGCGCACCGCCGATGCGG
>NZ_JBFODD010000035.1:0-42444 GCF_040908115.1 Aeromonas sp. R7-1
GGGGCTTTTTGCTCCCTCCCCTGTGAAGGGGAGGGCCGGGGTGGGGTCTGGTGTTAGACGGCGACCCAGACCTGCTGGTCGCGCACTTCAACGGGGTAGCTCTGCACCGACATCTCAGGGTTGTCGAAACAGTGGCCGTCGCGCAGGCGAAAGCGCTGCTTCTTGAGCGGGCTGGCCACCCAGAGCTCGCCGTCGTGTTCGCAAATCAGGCCCCGCGACAGCACGTTGGCGGCGAAGAAGGGATCCCGGTTGTCGATGGCGAACACCTCGGCCGCCGCGCGCGGGCGGAACAGGGCGAGCTGGCGACCCTCAATGAGTGCGCACACACCGGTGCCCGGCAGGATATCGTTGAGTTGGCAGGCGAATTTCATCATTTGGTCTCCACCTCGATCTGGTAGACAGGGATGCGCTCGGCCGGGGTCGCTGGTCGATGCTGATCGCGCTCGGCAACGAACTGAACGTCCGGGTCGCGTTTGTCGCTGTTGATGAAGTGGCTGAATCGCTTGAGCGCCTCCTCTTCGTTAAGGGTGCGCGACCATTCGCACTCGTAGCTGTCGATCAGGGTCTGGATATCGCGCTCCAGCGTCTCGGCCAGCCCCAGCTTGTCGTCGACGATCACCTCGCGCAGGTAGTCGACGCCCCCTTCCAGATTGCCGAGCCAGACCGAGGTGCGCTGCAGTTTGTCGGCGCTGGTGACGTAGAACATCATAAAGCGGTCGATCAGCTTGATGAGGGTCTCGCGGTCGAGGTCAGACGCCAGCAGGTCGGCGTGGCGCGGCTTCATGCCGCCGTTGCCGCCCACATAGAGGTTCCAGCCCGCGTCGGTGGCGATGATGCCGACATCCTTGCCCTGGGCTTCCGCACACTCGCGGGTACAGCCGGAGACGCCAAACTTCATCTTGTGCGGGGTGCGAATGCCCTTGTAGCGGTTCTCGAGGAAGACCCCGAGGCCGACGCTGTCCTGCACGCCGAAGCGGCACCAGGTGCTGCCGACGCAGGTCTTGGCCATGCGCAGCGCCTTGGCGTAGGCCTGACCGGTCTCGAAGCCCGCCGCCAGCAGCTTGCGCCAGATGGCGGGCAGATCATCCTTCTGGGCCCCGAACAGACCGATGCGCTGGGCGCCGGTGATCTTGGTGTAGAGCTTGTAGTCGCGGGCCACTTCGGCCACCGCCAGCAGCCCTTCCGGGGTCACTTCGCCACCGGCCATACGCGGGATGACGGAGTAGCTGCCGTCTTTTTGCATGTTGCCGAGGAAGATATCGTTGGTGTCCTGCAACGGGATGTTGCGCGGGCTCAGCACATGCTCGTTCCAGCAGGAGGCGAGGATGGAGCCGACGGTCGGTTTGCACACCTCGCAGCCATAGCCCTGACCGTGCTTGGCCAGCAGCTCGTCGAAGCTCTTGATCCCCTCCACCTTGACCAGATGGAACAGCTCTTGACGGGAGTGGGGGAAGTGGGCGCAGAGGTGGTTGTTGACCTCGATGCCCTGCTTCACCAGTTCGGCGTTGAGCACCTGACTGATGAGCGGCACACAGCCGCCGCAGCCGGTACCGGCCTTGGTGTGCTGCTTGATGGCGGCAAGGGTGGTGTGACCCTCGGCCACCGCTTTGGCGATGTCGCCCTTGGAGACGTCGAAGCAGGAGCAGATCTGGGCGCTTTCCGGCAGGGCATCTACCCCCAGCGTCGGCTTGGCACCGGCGTAGGTGGGCAGGATCAGGGTATCCGGGTGACTCGGCAACGGCAGGGCATTGAGCATCATCTGCAGCAGGTTGCCGTAATCTTCCACGTCACCCACCAGCACGGCGCCGAGTAATCGACGGTTGTCTTCGCTCACCACGATCTTCTTGTAGACGCCGGCCTGATCGTCCTGGAACACATAGCTGTGGCTGCCCGGGGTGCGGCCGTGGGCATCACCGATGGAGCCGACGGAGACGCCGAGCAGCTTGAGCTTGGCGCTCATGTCCGCCCCTTCGAAACTGCTGTCGCCGCCGAGCAGATGGTCGACGGTGATCTGGGCCATCTTGTAGCCCGGTGCCACCAGCCCGAAGAAGCGGCCCTGCCAGGCGGCGCACTCGCCGATGGCATAGATGTCGGGGTCTGAGGTGAGGCAGTGATCATCGATGACGATGCCGCCGCGCTCGGCGATGGCGAGATCACCGTAACGGCCGAGGGTATCTTGCGGGCGAATGCCGGTGGAGAAGACCACCACGTCCACTTCCAGCTGGCTGCCATCGGCAAAGGCGAGGCGGTGTTTCGCCTGCTCGCCGCCATGCATCAGGATCTCGCTGGTGCTCTTGCTGGTGTGTACCTGAACGCCCATGGATTCAATCTTGCGGCGCAGCAGCTGGCCGCCCTGACCGTCGAGCTGCTCGGCCATCAGCACAGGAGCAAACTCCACCACGTGGGTCTCGAGACCCAGCGCCTTGAGGGCACCGGCGGCTTCGAGGCCAAGCAGACCGCCCCCGATCACCACCCCGCTCTTGCCGCTCTTGGCGGCGCTGCGGATGGCTTTCAGATCCTCGATGGTGCGGTAGACGAAGCACTCATGGTGCTGGCTGCCCTGGATGGGCGGCACCCAGGGGTAGGAACCGGTGGCCAGCACCAGCTTGTCGTACTCGACCACAGTGCCCTTGTTGGAGTGCACTTCGCGGTTGGCCCTGTCGATTTTTTTCACCGCTTCGCCGAGCAGCAGGCGGATGCCGTGCTTGTCGTAGAAGCCGGGTTTGACGAGGGAGAGATCTTCGCTGGTGTGGTGGGAGAAGTAGGAGGAGAGATGGACGCGATCGTAGGCGGGACGGGGTTCTGCACCGAAGACGGTGATCTCGTAGCGGCCCGGATCGGCCCGCTCGATCAGCTCTTCGATGAAGCGGTGCCCCACCATGCCGTTGCCCACAACGACCAGTCTGACTTTGCTCATAGTTGCCTCAAGTTTGGAGTAATAAAACATCATTCTGGGGCTAGGCTACCCAGTCGGCAGGGGTGGGCGATTGATGCAAATCAAGTGTCTATTTATATATCTCCTCAGGGGTAATTCGAGAAAATTCAACACTATACAAAAATAGGTATACCAGTTAATGATTTCTGGGCTGGCTCGGGGTGAGGGATGGTGGAGGGAAAGCCCGGTTTACCCACTGCCGGGGAGTGAAAACTTATGTCGGAAAAAGGCCGGTCTCGCACTGGGCGAGACCGGCATCAGCTGATCAAGGCGGCACGTCAGGCGATATGGCGGCGGAACATGGCGAGCGCCAGCGACAGGGTGACGCCGGCGATGGCGAGCAGCGGCCAGAGCAGGGGCCAGGCGGCCGACCAGTCGAACCCCTTGAGGAAGACCCCCTTGAGCAGCACGATGAAATGGGTGAGGGGGTCGATGGCAGCCAGCCACTGGAACACCTGCGGCATGTTCTCCACCGGTGAGATGTAGCCCGAGAGGATCACTGCCGGTACGGTGAAGGAGAAGACTCCGAGAAAGGCCTGCTGCTGGGTCGAGCAGAACGATGAGATGAAGAGCCCGATCCCGGCCAGTGCCAGCCCGTAGCAGACCATGCCCGCCAGCAGCAGACTGAGGCTCCCCGCGAAGGGGAGGTGAAAGACGAAGCGGGCGGCCAGCGCGACTATGCACCCTTGTCCCACCGCCACCAGGATGCCGGGCACCGCCTTGCCTGCCATGATCCAGCCCGCGGTGAGGGGGGAGACCAGCAGCTGATCGAAGGTGCCCTCCTCCCGCTCCCGCGCGACCGAGAGGGCGGTGACAATCAGACAGCCGGTGGTGGTGATGATGGCCACCAGCGCCGGCAGGATATGCCAGTGGAACTCGACATTGGGGTTGTAGAGGTTGCGTACCGCCAGCTCGGGTTGCCCCTTGCCCTCACTTTGCCAGCGGGCGATCACCTGACTGATGTAGCCCGCCGCCACCTGACCGCCGTTGGAGCGACGGCCATCGATAATCAGCTGCACCTTGGCCGGTTCGCCCCGCGCCAGCCGGCGCGAAAAATCCCCCGGAATAATCAGCCCGAGCAGCGCCTGCTGTCCGGTGATGGCCCGGGTCATGCCCGCCTCGCCTTGCACCGGCATGACGGTGGTGAAGGCGGGCATATGGGTGAGGCGCTCCAGCAGCTCGCGGCTCTGGGCACCGCCATCCTGGTTGTAGATGGCCAGCGTGTTGCCGGTCACCTCCAGAGTGGCGGCGAACGGGAAGAGGGCGGTTTGCAGCAGCACCGGCATGATGAGCAGAAAGCGCCCCTGAGTATTGCCCATCAGGGCTTGCAGCTCTTTTCGGATCAGCCACCAGAGTCGGATCAGCATGGGTTACTCCAGAGTGCGCCGCGTCTTGCGGGCGGTCAGGGCCAGCCAGAAACCGGCCAGCAGCAGCAGACAGAAACCGTTGACCAGCAGGATCGAGAAGACGCTGCCCGCCTGATAGAGGGTCTGCAGGGAGCTCGCGAAGTAGCGGGCCGGAATGAGGTGGGTGATGGCCCGAAGCAGCGGTGGCATGCTGGCGATCTCGAACACGAAGCCCGACAGCATCACGGCGGGCAGAAACGCGGCGATCAGCGCCGCCTGTGCGGCGTTGAACTGGCTGCGCATCACGGTGGAGAGGAACAGCCCGAGCCCGAGGGCGCTGCCGAGAAAAACGCTGGTGACCAGAAAGAGCAGCAGCAGGGAGCCGCGCCATGGCACGCCCATCACCGCCACCGAGAAGAGCAGGCAGAGCAGCATGGCAATGATGCCAAGGCCATAGTAGGGCAGCAGCTTGGAGAGCAGCAGCTCCCCCTTGGTGACCGGGGTGGCGAGCAGCGCCTCCATGGTGCCGCGCTCCCACTCCCGCGCCACCACCAGCGAGGTGAGCAGGGCCCCTATGATGGTCATCACCACCGCAATGGAGCCCGGCACCAGAAAGTTGCGGCTCACCAGCGCCGGGTTGAACCAGGCGCGGCTCTCTATCGACACCGGCATGGCGACCCCCTCGCCAGCGAGCCATCCCTGCCAGATCCCCTGCACATAGTTGGTGACGAAGTTGGCGGTGTTGGGCTCGGAGCCATCGGTCAGCAGCAGCGCCTGCGGCGTGCCATTGCCCTGACCGGCCAGCGCGCGGGAGAAGCCGTCATCGATCACCAGCAGGCCGCGGATCTCGCCACGGGCCAGACTGGCGAGCAGGGACTCCTTGCTCGGGCCGCTGTGGATCTCCAGCGCGGTTGAGCCGCGCAGGGCCTGCTCCAGCCGCACCGCCGGGGCGCCGCTATCGGTACGCCAGATGCCGAGGCGCAGGTGGTCCACATCCAGATTGATGGCGTAACCCATCACCACCAGCAGCACCACCGGCATGATGAAGGCAATGAGGATGCTGCTCGGGTCACGGACGATTTGCAGCGACTCCTTGCGGCAGAGGGCCAGCAGTCGTCGACAGTTGATGCTCATGCGTCCTCCTCGCTGGCCCGCTCGACCAGGGTGATAAAGGCCTCTTCCATTGTTGGCAAAGAACAGGTCGGCAAGGAGCCGGTTGGCAAAGAGGTCGCCGCCTCTTTGGCGGCCAGCCCCTTGAGATCGTCCGGAGTGCCGAGCGCCAGCAGCTTGCCGCGATAGATGAGGGCAATGCGGTCGCAATACTCCGCCTCATCCATAAAGTGGGTGGTGACCAGCACGGTGACGCCGTGGTCGGCCAGCGCGTTGATGTGCGACCAGAACTCGCGCCGGGTCACCGGATCGACCCCGGAGGTGGGCTCGTCGAGAAACAGCAGCGGCGGCTCGTGCAGCAGGGCGCAGGCGAGCGATAAGCGCTGGCGCAGGCCGAGCGGCAGGGATTCCGCCTTCTGATCGAGCCAGGGGGCGAGGGCAAAGGCAGCCACCATGGCATCGATCCGCGTCTGCTGGTGGCGGCCGAACAGGCCGTAGATACCGGCGAAGAAGGAGAGGTTCTGGGCCACGGTGAGCTGCTTGTAGAGGGAGAACTTCTGCGCCATGTAGCCGAGACGCTGGCGCGCTGCCGAGGGGCTGTGGGCCAGATCGATGCCGGTCACCAGCGCCTGTCCCTCGCTCGGGCGCAGCAGGCCGCACTCCATCTTGAAGGTGGTGGACTTGCCCGCCCCGTTGGGGCCGAGCAGGCCGAAGATCTCGCCGCGGCGCACCGCAAAGCTGACGTCATCGGTGGCGGCAAAATCGCCGAAGCGCTTGGTGAGGTGGCGCGCCTCGATCACCGCCTCGGGGGAGACTCCCTGCGGCAGTTCGGCTTCTCGCATCCCGGCTGCCAGACTCGACTCCCCGCCGGGGCCGCCGCCGAGCAGGTCGATAAAGGCATCCTCCAGCCGGGGCTGGGCCGGTTGAAAGGCGCCGTTGGCCAGTTGCAGCTCCGGGAGCGGCGGGGGCGTCATGCCCGGGTGCAGCAGCAGGCGAACCCGCTCCCCCGCCACCGCGCCATCCATCACCGCCGGGTGAGCCAGTGCCCGGCGCAGCAGGGCGCGCCGCTCGCGGCCATCCAGCTGCCCCGCCTCCAGCAGCCAGCAGCGGCTGGCCATGGCCCCCATCAGATCGGCCGGCGTGCCGCTGGTGCGCACCTCGCCATCCGCCATCAGCAGCACGTGGTCGCACAGCTCCGCCTCATCGAGATAGGCGGTACTCCAGAGCACCGTCATCCCTCCCTTGGCCAGCTCGCGCACCATCTGCCAGAGGGCGCGGCGGGAGATGGGATCGACCCCGACCCCCGGTTCGTCGAGCAGCAGCACATCCGGGGTGCCGAGCAGGGCGCAGGCCAGCCCGAGTTTCTGCTTCATCCCGCCAGAGAGCTTGCCGGCTGGCCGCGCGGTGAAGCGGGCAAGATCGGTGAAGGCGAGCAGCCGCGCGAAGGTGGGCGTGCGTTCGGGCTCCAGTACGCCGCGCAAGTCAGCGTAGAGGGTGAGGTTCTCCAGCACGCTGAGATCTTCGTAGAGGCCGAACTGCTGGGGCATGTAGCCGAGGCGCTGACGCAGCAGATCCCCCTCGCTCACCGGATCCAGCCCCAGCACCCGGATGGTGCCCGCTTCCGGGATCAGCAGACCGGCCAGCAGGCGTAGCAAAGTGCTCTTGCCGGCGCCGTCGGGGCCGACCAGCCCGGTGATGCCGCCAGCCGGAATGGTGGCGGAGATGGCGTTGAGGGCGACCCGCTCGCCAAAGCGTTTGGTGAGCCCCTCGAGGGAGATAGCGCTGTTCATGGCGCCAGCCTGACGGTGACCGGCATCCCCTGGCGCAGGGCCGGGTCGGGATCCTGCACCACGATGCGCAGCCGGTAGACGAGGTGAGTGCGCAGGTCCGGCGTCTCCACCGATTTCGGGGTGAACTCGGCGGTGGGCGAGACAAATCCCACCACCCCGTGATAGGGCTGATCCGGCCGCGAGTCGGTGGTGAGGGTCACTTTGGCGCCGCTCGGGAAGTGGCCGAGCCAGGGCTCCTCCACATAGGCGCGCACCCAGACCGGCGCGGTCAGGGAGAGGTTGAAGGCGGTCGCTCCACTCTGCACCATGCTGCCATTCTCGACGGCGCGGCTGATGATGATGCCATCGCTGGGGGCGGTCAGATTGGCATCCGCCAGCGCCAGTTCGGCACTGGCGAGCGCCGCTTTGGCCCCTTCCAGCTGGGCATCGGACTGGGCGATTTCCTCCGGGCGGTAGCCGGTTTCGAGCTGGGCGAGCTGTTCGCGTGCCGAGCGTACCTGCGCCTGGGTCTGATCCCGCTGGGAGCGGGCAGTATCGAGCTGACCGCGGGAGATGGCGCCGGTGGCCGCCAATGCGCTCTGGCGGCGCCACTGCTGGTTGGCCTCCAGTGCAGCGGCGTCTGCGGCGGCCAGTGCGGCCCGGGCGCGGTCGGTCTCTTCGCTGCGATAGCCTTTGTGGATCAGGGCGTTGGCGGCAGTGAGCGCAGCCAGATTGGCGCGGGCGCTGTCGCGGCTGTGGGTGAGGGGAGCCGGATCGAGGCGGGCCAGCAGTTGACCGGCTTTTACCCTATCTCCCTCATCCACCAGCACCTGATCGACGCGGCCGCCGACCCGAAAGGCCAGATTGACGTCGCGAATGTCGACATTGCCGTAGAGGATGGAGCCGTCGGCCGGGCGCCCCTGCCACCAGAGGTAGCCACCGATAACGGTTAGCAGCAGGGCCAGGATTGCAATGCGTTGTTTCATGCCGTTTCTCCTTCCTTGATGCCGGTGGGGCGCAGGCCGCGCAGGGCCCATACCAGTCGCTGTCTGGCGGCCTCAGGGTTGTCTATCTGGCTGAGAAAGGGGGCGGCCTGTTCGGGCAGCCAGCCGAGCTGACGACCGCTGCCTGCGATCACCAGCGGCAGGCCGACCGACCCCATGATGAAGATCATCAGCTGGAGCGGGTGACCCGCGACCAGCGACCCTTCCGCCTGTGCCATCCGTACCTGTTCGATCAGCAGCAGGGGATGACGGCGCGGCAGGCTGAGCAGAAAGCGCTGGGCCGCCCCTTCCCCCGCCAGCGCATCGCCAAACAGGTGGTTGATGAAGCCGCGCTGGCGCGCCACCAGACCGATCAGCGCCTCCATGGTGGCCTCGAACATGGCGATGGCAGAGGGGTAGGAGCCTTTGGCTGCCACCGCCTTGAGCTCGTCATAGAGGGGGGCGTACCAGAGCTCCACCAGCTCGTCGATAAAGGCGTCGCGGTTGCCGAAGTGGTAGACGAAGGAGCCGAGGTTCACCTCGGCCGCTGCCGCCAGCTCGCGCACCGTGAGGCCGCGCAGCCCCTTGTCGGTGGCGATGGCGAGGCCGGTATCGAGCAGTTTCTGACGGGTGGGGTGCATCTGGCTGGTGCTCCTGGTGTATGCATTTTGTACGCAATTATACGTCCGTATAAAAAATGCGGAAGCGGGCGACAGGATCTTTTTGCCCGCAATGTGATCCGCCCCGCTCTGAGGGGCCGTGATCCCCGTCCGGCAGGGGGAAGGATCCATCGCTTGTGCCCAAGCCACTGGCATGTCGGTGTGACGGGGTGGTGACAGGCGCTTCTGGTCCCGGGTGCGGGTGCCCGGGCCACAAGGGGCCTGTGATGGAGTCGGGCTCTGCCTTACCCGGATCAGGGGGTGTCGGTGGTCCCGGTGTGATAGGGGGGCCGGGCGCAGGTGTCCCGTATCAGGGCGCGCAGCCAGCGGTGGCCCGGATCGGCATCCTGACTGGGGTGCCAGAGCAGGGCGACCCGGATCCCTGGCAGAGCGAAGGGCAGGGGCAGGGTGACCAGATCGCCGAGCAGGCTGGCGCAGTGCAGGTGCGGCACCGTCGCCACCAGATTGCTCTCCCTGACCAGGGCCAGCGCCGTCGCAAACCCGGGAACCAGGGTGGTGATGGTGCGCCGCCTCCCCTGGCCTGCGAGGATCTCGTCGATGGGGCTGTGAGGCTGGCCCCGGCGGGAGACCAGCACGTGGCGCGCGGCGGCATAGCGCGCCACGGTCAGGGTGCCGTCGCAGAGGGGGTGGTCCGGGTGCACCACGGCGACGAAGTGATCCTGGAACAGGGCCTGGGTGCGCAGCTCAGGGGCCGTGGTGGCGCCGATCACTCCGGTCTCGAAGTCCAGCTCGCCACGGCGCAGGGGGCCGCTCTCCTTGTCGGGTTTGGCCAGAAAGTGCAGCCGCACCCCGGGGGCCTCGACGGCGAGGCGCGCCAGCAGGGCGGGGCCTACCGCCTCCACGAAGCCGTCGCTGGATCGCAGGCGGAAGGTGCGCTCCAGGCTCGCCGGGTCTACTTCCTGCTGGGGGCGCAGCACGGCCCGGGTCTCCTGAACCAGGCGGGCGACCTCATCCCGCAGGATCTGCGCCCGGGGTGTGGGGATCAGGCCGCGTCCCGCCCGCACCAGCAGCGGATCCCCCGTGGTCTCCCGCAGCCTTGCCAGGGCCCGGCTCATGGCGGAAGCACTCAGGCCTAGCCGTCTGGCGGCGCCCGCCACACTGCCCTCTTCCAGCAGGGCATCCAGGGTGATCAGCAGGTTGAAATCCGGGGTCATGGTCGTCTCCTCGCAGGCGGCGCCTGACGGGCCGACCCCTTCATGATACCCGAGTTGCCGTCTCTTCATATGGCGTCTGGTGCAACTATAAGTTGCAATCCGTGCGTCTTCCGCCTTGTCACTACCCCCGTTAGCCTGAGTGCATCATCACTTGCCGGAGAGACTGCCATGTCCACACCACTTCTTGTTTCCCCTCCTGTGACGCGCCGTCTTGGTCTCGCGGGGCTCGGGCTCGCCACCCTGCTGCCCATGCTGGCGGGCAGCATGGCCAACCTGGTGCTGCCTGCCCTGGGGCAGGACTTCGGCGTGCCCTTCGCCAGCCTGCAATGGGTGCTGGTGGCCTACCTGCTTGGGATCACCAGTCTGACGGTGGTGGCGGGCCGGCTCGGGGATCGTCTGGGGCGGCGTCGCGTGCTGCTCTGGGGGACCGGGGTCTTTGCGCTGGCTTCCCTGCTGTGCGCCCTGGCCCCTTCCATTGGCTGGCTCATTGCCGCTCGCACCCTGCAAGGGGCGGGTGCGGCCTGCATGCTGGTGCTCTCGCTGGCCATGGCAGGAGAGCTGGTGCCGCCAGCCCGACGGGGCTGGAGCATGGGATTGCTTGGCACCCTGTCGGCCTGCGGCACGGCGCTCGGCCCCTCCTTCGGCGGCCTGTTGATCGGCGGATTTGGCTGGCAGGCACCCTTCCTGCTGCTGCTCCCCCTGGCGTTGCTGGCCCTGGGGTGTGCCTGGCGCGACCTGCCCCGGGATGAGGCGGGCTCTGCCGAGGGAGGCCTCCCGCTCACCAGTCTGTTGCTGCTGGTGACGGCGCTGCTCTGCTACGGGCTGGCACTGACCCGGGGCAGCCAACTCGGGGCCTGGCCGGGGATAGGGGCGCTCGTCGCCATGGCGCTCTTCGTGCGTGCCGACTCGGGCGCCCGTCGCCCTCTGCTGCCCCTGGCGTTGCTGGGGGCGTCCAGGCGAAGAGGCGGGATCATCGCCAGTGCGCTGGTGGCCAGCGTCATGGTGGCGACGCTGCTGATCGGTCCTTTCTACCTTCACGGCGCCTTTGCCCTCGACATGGGGACGGTGGGGCTGATGATCTCCATGGGCCCCCTGCTGGCGGCGCTGTCCGGCATGCCCGCTGGCTGGTTGGTGGACAGGGTGGGGGCGACCCCTGTGGTGCGCCTCGGCCTGGGGCTCATGGTGGTGGCCGCCGTCTTGCTGGCCTTGCTGGACAGGGCGCTCGGGCCCCTCGGCTACCTGCTGCCCATCCTGCTGCTCACCGCCGGCTATGCCCTGTTCCAGACCGCCAACAACAGCGCCGTGGTGGGGGAGGTGGAGGGGGCGAGCCGTGGCGCCGTGGCCGGGCTGCTGACCCTGTCGCGCAACCTGGGCCAGCTGATGGGGGCGGCGGGACTGGGGGGCCTGTTCGCCGCCCTGGCGGGGCGGCCCGATCTCGCCCTCGCGACGGCGAACGAGCTGGCGTTTGCCACCCGGGTCACCTTCGCCCTGACGGCCTTGCTGCTGATGAGTGCGCTCTGGTTGGCGGGAAGGGAGGAGCGTGCCGTGCAGGGTGATGTGGCCCGGGACGGCTGCGAGTCGGGAGAACGCTGAAAACGAAGACGCCTCCAGAGGGGAGGCGTCTTGCTATGGGATTGAGCAGGATAGTAAACCGCTCAGCTCCTCGTTATCGATCAACCTGTTACAGAATGAAGCGGCTCAGATCCTCGTCTTCAATCAGCTTGCCGAGGTGGGCGTTGACGTAGTCGGTGTTGATGACGAAGGTCTCGCCGGACTTCTCGGAGGCGTCGTAGGAGATGTCTTCCATCAGCCGCTCCATCACGGTGTGCAGACGACGGGCGCCGATGTTCTCGGTGCGCTCGTTGACCTGCCAGGCCGCTTCGGCCAGACGGCGGATACCATCCTGGGTGAACTCGATGTTGACCCCTTCGGTGGCCATCAGTGCCTTGTACTGATCGGTCAGGGAGGCGTTCGGCTCGGTCAGGATGCGCTCGAAGTCTTCGGTGGTCAGGGCGGTCAGCTCGACCCGGATCGGCAGACGACCCTGCAGCTCGGGGATGAGGTCGGACGGCTTGGCGATCTGGAAGGCACCGGAGGCGACAAACAGGATGTGATCGGTCTTGACCATGCCGTGCTTGGTGTTGACGGTGCAGCCCTCGACCAGCGGCAGCAGGTCGCGCTGAACCCCTTCACGGGAAACGTCCGGGCCCGAGCTCTCGCCGCGCTTGCAGATCTTGTCGATCTCGTCGAGGAAGACGATGCCATTGTTCTCGACGGAGGCGATGGCCTTCTGCTTCAGCTCTTCCGGGTTGACCAGGCGGGCCGCTTCCTCTTCGATCAGCGCCTTCATGGCCTCCTTGACCTTGATCTTGCGCTTCTTCTTCTGGTTCTGGCCCAGGTTCTGGAACAGCCCCTGCAACTGGTTGGCCATCTCTTCCATGCCCGGCGGGGTCATGATTTCGACACCCATGGGGGAGGCGGCCAGATCCAGCTCGATCTCCTTGTCATCCAGCTGACCTTCCCGCAGTTTCTTGCGGAAGATCTGGCGGGTGTTGGAGTTGTCGGCTTTCTCTTCCTCACCCCAGCTGTTGCGCGGGTTGGGCAGCAGGGCGTCGAGGATGCGCTCTTCGGCGGCTTCCTCGGCGCGGTATTTCATCTTCTCCATCTCGGTCTCGCGCACCAGCTTGATGGCGACATCGGTCAGATCGCGGATGATGCTGTCCACTTCCTTGCCCACATAGCCCACTTCGGTGAACTTGGTCGCTTCCACCTTGATGAAGGGGGCGTTGGCCAGCTTGGCCAGGCGACGGGCGATCTCGGTCTTGCCGACGCCGGTGGGCCCTATCATCAGGATGTTCTTCGGGGTCACCTCGTGGCGCATCTCCTCGGAGAGCTGCATCCGGCGCCAGCGGTTGCGCAGGGCGACGGCGACCGCGCGCTTGGCGTCGGCCTGACCAATGATGTGTCTGTCCAGCTCGTGGACGATTTCTCTCGGGGTCATCTCGGACATGATGGCGTTCCTGTATCCGGGGCGGGCAGGGCCCACCCCTTGGAAAATGGGGTTTGGCTGGCGGCCTTATTTGGCGGCCCTATTTCGCCGGCTTATTTAGCTGAATAATCCAGCACTTCGATGGTGTGGTTGCCGTTGGTGAAGACGCAGATGTCGCCCGCAATCTTGAGGGACTTCTCGACAATGCTCTTGGCGTCGAGCTCGGTGTTCTCCAGCAGGGCGATGGCGGCGGACTGGGCGAAGTTACCGCCGCTGCCGATGGCGATGAGATCGTGCTCCGGCTGCACCACGTCACCGTTGCCGGTGATGATGAAGGATTTGTGCTCGTCGGCGACGGCCAGCAGGGCCTCGAGGCGGCGCAGGGCGCGATCGGTGCGCCAGTCCTTGGCCAGCGCCACGGCGGCGCGCTCCAGGTTGCCCTGATGGGCCTGCAGTTTGGCTTCGAAGCGCTCGAGCAGGGTGAAGGCGTCGGCGGTGCCGCCGGCGAAACCAGCCAGTACCTTGCCGTTGTAGAGGCGATGAACCTTGCGGGCGTTGCCCTTCATGACGGTGTTGCCAAGAGAAACCTGGCCATCGCCACCGATGACGACCTGACCGTTGCGGCGAACTGAAACTATGGTAGTCACTTTACTTACCTCGCTTGAGCCGAATGACGGCCTGACTGTGCATGGAGGAAAAGATGGGGATGGCAAAACGGCTTTTCAAGCCTGTGCCGAGCACGGATCGCGGAGGAGGGATCGGGTGGGCGCCAAAAGAAACAGGGCCGGGTGTTGCCACCCGGCCCTGTGCATGGACGCGGCGATCACCCCTTCTTGGGGATGCAGCCGCTGATGCCCGAGCCCTGCAGCTTGCGGTTGGCCGCGTCGGCCGCCGCCTTGCCGTTGAAGGGGCCCACCATCACCTTGTAGACGGCGCCACCGGCCCCGTTCACCACCTGCAGACTGGAGGAGAGCCCGGCGGTGAAGGCGATGCGCGCCTTGAGGGATTCTGCGGAATCCTGGGAGCGCAGGGCGGCACACTGCATCATGTAGCGGCCGCCGTCGGCGGCTGCGGTCTGTGCAGTCTGGGTCGCCGCCTTGGCCCTGGCGGCCTCGGCACGCTCCCGCTCCAGTTCGGCGCGGATCTCCCGCTCCATCCGCTCACGCTCGGCCTTCTGGTCGATCACCTGCTCCCGGGCGCTGGCGACCGGGGCGCCGGTGGCCGGCTTGGTCGGCTGCACCGGTTGCGGCTGATAGGGCTTCACCTGACCGATGGGGGTTCCCGGCTGGGGAATGTCGGTCGCGACCGGCTTGGGCAGCTTCTCCGGTTGCAGGGTCATGGTCTCGGCGGGCGGGGGCGGCAGCACGCCCGGCTGGGGCGGCGGCTCTATGATGTCCACCTGCTTGTTCTCCAGCCGCTCGATGTAGCTCCACTTCTCCTGGGGCAGGGTATTGCCCTGTGCCTTGGGTTTGTTGGCCTTCACCTGCTCTTCGATGGTGGGGGCATCGGCGCCCTTGCCGTTGATGAGGTAGAGGAAGGCGCCGAAACCGACGACCAGGGCCCCGGCCAGCAGTGCCGGGATAACAGGAAAGCGGCGAGGGGCCGCTTTCTTGATGTTACGGCCACCCGCCCGTCGTCTCGGGCTGTTGCCGACGTAATCCCGGGTCGCCATCTATTACATGCGCTCCAGGGTGTGGATGCCCAGCACGCCCAGGCCCAGCTTGAGCACCTTGGCGGTGGCGGCGCACAGCAGCAGACGGCTCTGGCGGGTCGCCTCGTCCACGCCGTCCTTGTTGATCGGGCAGGCTTCGTAGAAGGTCATGAAGTTGCCGGAGAGCTCATACAGATAGGTACAGAGCAGGTGCGGCATCCCCTTGTCCGCCACGCCGTTGACCGCGTCGGAGAACTGGATCAGCTTCTGGGCCAGGGTCTCTTCGGCATCTTCGCTCAGGACCACCTTGCCGCTCAGGGTGTCGGCATCGACACCGGCCTTGCGGAAGATGGACTGGATACGGGTGTAGGCGTATTGCAGGTACGGCGCCGTGTTGCCTTCAAAGGAGAGCATCAGATCCCAGTCGAAGATGTAGTCGGTGGTGCGGTTCTTGGAGAGATCCGCATACTTGACCGCGCCCATGGCGATGGCGTGCACCACCTGGGCCTTCTCTTCGGCAGAGAGGTCGCTGTTCCGGCTCTCCAGCAGGGCGCTGGCGCGCTCTTCCGCTTCGTTCAGCAGGTCAACCAGCTTGACGGTGCCGCCGGAGCGGGTCTTGTAGGGACGGCCGTCCTTGCCCAGCATCATGCCGAAGGCGTGGTGCTCGAGGGGCACGGACTCCGGCACATAGCCCGCCTTGCGGGTGATGGTCCAGGCCTGCATCAGGTGCTGGTGCTGACGGGAGTCGATGAAGTACATGACCCGGTCGGCGCCTAGGTTTTCGTAACGGTATTTGGCGCAGGCGATGTCGGTGGTGGTGTAGAGGAAACCGCCGTCGCTCTTCTGGATGATGACGCCCATGGGCTCGCCATCCTTGTTCTTGAACTCGTCCAGGAAGACCACGGTGGCCCCTTCGCTCTCGACTGCCAGCCCCTTGGCTTTCAGGTCGGCAACGATCTGCGGCAGCATGTCGTTGTACATGGACTCGCCCATGATGTCCTTGTTGGACAGGGAGATGTTCAGGCGGTCGTAGTTGCGCTGGTTCTGCTCCATGGTCATGTCGACCAGCTTCTTCCACATGGTGCGGCAGTACTCATCGCCACCTTGCAGTTTCACCACGTAGTTGCGGGCGCGCTCGGCGAAGGCTTCGTCTTCGTCGTAGTGACGTTTGGCCTGGGTGTAGAAGGCTTCCAGGTCCTTGAGCTCCATGTCGGAGGCGTGCTCGTTGGCCATCTTCTCCAGATAGGCGATCAGCATGCCGAACTGGGTGCCCCAGTCGCCGATGTGGTTGGCACGCACCACCTTGTGGCCCAGGAATTCGAGGGCGCGGGCGGCCACGTCACCGAGCACGGTGGAGCGGATGTGGTGCACCGCCATCTCCTTGGCCACGTTGGGGGCGGAGTAGTCCACCACCACGGTCTGCGGTGCCGGCAGCTTCACGTTGGCGTTGTCGGAGGTCACCATGGCTTCCACCTGACCGGCCAGCCAGCTCGGGTCGAAGAAGAAGTTGATGAAGCCGGGGCCGGCGATCTCGACCTTGGCGATCAGATCGGAGGCAGGCAGGTGCTCGATGATGGCAGCGGCCAGCTCGCGGGGGTTCTTGCGGGCCGGTTTGGCCAGCAGCATGGCCAGGTTGGTGGCCAGGTCGCCGTGAGCCTTCTCCTTGCATCGGTCTACTTGCACCCGGGCTTCCAGGTCGGCGGGCAGGACGCCTGCGGACTTGAGATTGGCTACCGTTTGTTCAAGTAGATGATGAATATGCTCTTTCATAACTGACCACCGAGGTTGCGCGTCGAAAAGTGACTGACTGGATAAGGGCGTGAATTTTACCCGCATCGGGCCGAGAAAACTATAGGAACGGCCCGCACCCGTGGGTGTGGCGGATATTTCACTGCGTTTTCCACCACATTGCAGGATATTGATTTGGGTAAGTGGTGGTTATCCATTTCTACTGCATAACGAAACGGCTTGTCCAGGCTATTTTCCCCTGATTATGACAGGGTTATTTATACCGATTCGATCTGAATGATCCCGCTTCCCGTGGCGGTCGTATCCTTTGAGGACGCCGTTGGAGGATGATTCCCATGACACTGGTACTGTTTCCACTCTCCGCTCACCTGCTGCCGGGCGGCATCATGCCGCTGCGCATCTTCGAGCCCAGATACCAGCGCATGATCGCCGAGTCCCGGGAGCGGGAGTTCGCGCTCTGCATGCTGGACCCCCGCCAGCCCGACGCGCTGCGCAACATGTACCCCATCGCCACCCGGGTGCGCATCATCGATTTCGATCTGCTGCCCGATGGTTTGCTCGGCATCACGGTGCTCGGGGTGGAGCGGGTGCGCATCACGGATCTCTGGCAGGAAGAGGACGGTCTGCGGGTCGGCGAGGTGGAGCCCCTGCCCCCCTGGCAGAGCGGCAGGCTCCAGGCGGATCAGCACTCCCTGGCCAAGGCGTTGCAGGATGTGTTCAACGACTATCCGGAGTACGCGGCCCTCTATCCGGAGCCGGACTGGGAGGATGCGAGCTGGGTCGCCCAGCGCTGGCTGGAGGTGCTGCCCATCCCGGTGGAGCAAAAACAGTGGCTGGTGGCGGCCAAGGACAACCAGCCCACTCTCTCCCTGCTGAGCGGTCTGCTGGTCGCGAGCCATTGAATTCCCCTTCCCGGTGATCCTTTTTCCTCGCTCACCGTATTGGGGGTGAACACCACACGCGAGGGATGGCGCAATGGCATATACTGGCCAACCACAATCGGCTCCACGCAGGACATCGCCCCCCATGGACAACCCAGACGGCGACCTCACATCTTTGCTGGTCCGGGTGGCCGAGCGGGCCGACAAGGCTGCCTTCGCCACCCTGTTCCACCACTTCGCGCCGCGCATCCGCAGCTACGGGCTGCGCCACCTCGGCAGCGAAGCCAACGCCATGGAACTGGTGCAGGAGACCATGCTGCTGGTCTGGCAGAAGGCACGGCTCTATCACCCCGACAAGGGCGCCGCCACCACCTGGATCTACACAGTGATGCGCAACCAGAGCTTTGACATGCTGCGCCGCCGCCGCGCCAGCAAGGAGGAGCTCTGCGCCGAGGAGATCTGGCCGTTGCTGGAGTTCCGGGCCGAAGAGGAGCACCTGAGCGGCGGTGAAGACGCGGTGCTGACCCGCCAGATGGCCCACTATGTCGCCACGCTGCCGGAGCCGCAGCAGCAGGTGGTGCGCGGCATCTACCTGCAGGAGCTCTCCCAGCAGGAGCTGGCCGACCGGCTCGGCGTGCCCCTTGGCACCATCAAGTCCCGGCTGCGGCTGGCACTACAGAAACTGAAGGAACAAGTGGAGCAAGGCCATGATTAAGACCCATCCGACTGAACCCATGCTGCGCGCCTTCGCCGCCGACGAGCTGCCCCTGCCGCTGGCCGTCGGTGTCTCCGCCCATTGCGAGTTCTGCCCCGAGTGTGCCGTCCGGGTGAAGCAATTTGAAGAGGCGCTGGCGAGCCAGCATCTCGCCCCTGACGCGCCGGACGAGGCGCTGCCCGCCGGATTCGATGCCATGCTGGCGGGCATACTGCAACAGCCGGTGGCGACGGAGGCGGCGCTCGCCCTTCCCGAAAGCCCGAGGCCAGAGCTCAGGGTGGCGGGTCACAGTTACCGGCTGCCGCGGGCATTGGCACGGCATCATGCCCCCAGGTGGCGTCATCTCGGGGCCATCCGTCAGGTCAGCCTGCCCCTGGACGAGATGGGGGCGCGGGCCAACCTGCTGCACATCGAGGCGGGGGGGCGGATCCCGGAGCACACCCACAAGGGATATGAGCTGACCCTGCTGCTGGCGGGCACCATCGAGGATGGCGACACCCGCTATCAGGCGGGGGATTTCATCTGGCGTGACGCCAGCCACGCCCACAGCCCCCGTACCCCGGACGGCTGCCTCTGCTACACGGTGCAGGATGCCCCCGTGCAGTTCACCAAGGGGTTGTCACGGCTGCTCAACGGCATCAGCCAGCACCTCTATTGAGTTGGGTCACGGCTGCCCGGTGATCGCGGGCTGCCGCGCGACTGAGGCGGTATCACGGCATGAAAAAAGGGACCCTCGGGTCCCTTTTGTGTTGCTTGGCGGCGAAGCCCATCAGGCCACGAAGACCAGGTAGACGACGAAGGCCAGCAGGAAGCGGTAGATGGCGAACGGGATGAAGTCGAGACGACGGATCAGCGCCAGGAAGGTCTTGATGGCGACCATGGCCACCACGAAGGCGGTGACGAAGCCCACCGCAAACATGGGGAAGTCCGCCATGGAGAGGAAATCGCGGCTCTTGTAGAGATCCAGGCCGCTGGCCGCGATCATCATGGGTACCGCCATGATGAAGGAGAATTCTGCTGCCGCGTGGCGGCTGATGCCCATCAGCATGCCGCCGCTGATGGTGGCGCCGGAGCGGGAGAAACCGGGCCAGAGTGCCAGGCACTGGAACAGGCCGATGCCGAAGGCCTGCTTGTAGCTGATGTCGTCCAGGGTCTCCGCGGTCACGGCGGGGCGGAACTTTTCGGCGATGATGAGCAGGATGCCGCCGGCCACCAGGGCATACATCACGGTTTCCGGCCCGAACAGATTGGCCTTGATCCAGCTGTGGATAGCCAGCCCGACGACCACGGCGGGCAGCATGCCGAGGATGACGTGCACCAGGGAGAGGGTCGCGTGGCCCGGGGTCGGTTTCTGACCGAAGTGAATGCCGATGAGTCCGAACAGGCGGCGCCAGAACATGACGACCACTGCCAGAATGGAGCCGAGCTGAATCACCACCTCGAAGGTGGCGGCCTTGGGTCCTTCAAACCCGAGGAGGTGGCCGACGATGATCATGTGGCCGGTGGAGGAGACGGGGAGGAACTCGGTCAGGCCTTCCACTATGCCCAGCACAAAGGCGACGAACAGGGCGTAGGATTCGGTCATGGTGCAGATCTCTTGGTTATGGGGTCTGGATAAAATCAACCCCGAACGGGTCGGGGCGGCCAATGATGGCGGAAAATCGCGCGGGCAACCAGTGAATATTGGGGATTTCAGCGCCCTGTTCCGGCCGGGAAAGGGCGCTGGCGGACCATGCAGGGCGCGGCTTGCCGCATGCTGTCAGAAGCCATGACTGTCCCGTCACGTTCTGACAGGGCAGTCACGCCTGTTGACCTCTGTTTTATGATCTCTTTGTGCTGTCAGGCCAGTATGGACAGGATTTTCTGTTGAAGATCATCGTCCAGGGGGGGCTGCCCCAGGGCGTCGACGGCGCTCCTTATCTGTTGGGGATGGCTGGCGCCGATCAGGGCGCAGCTCACCACGGGGTCGCGCAGCACCCATTGCAGTGCGAGTTGCGACAGGGACTGACCCCGTTGCAGGGCCAGTGCATGCAGGGCGCGGACGGTGGCGAGCTTCTCCTCGGTGATCTGGTCCGCCGTGAGGAAGGGGCTGGCACTGGCGGCGCGGGAATCCGCGGGAATGCCCGCCAGGTAGCGATCGCTCAGCAGCCCCCCCGCCAGGGGCGAGAAGGCGACCACCCCCATGCCGTGCTCCCGGCAGGCCGGCAGGGTGTCGGGCTCAATATCGCGCTGGAACAGGGAGTATTTGAGCTGGTTGACCAGGCAGGGGGTGCCGAGCTCCGCCAGCCGAGCGGCAGCCTTGGCCGCGAGCGGTGCCGGGTAGTTGGAGAGGCCGATGTAGAGCGCCTTGCCCTGGCGCACCATCAGGGCCAGGGCCTGGCAGGTCTCCTCGAGCGGGGGGCGGGGATCCGGCCTGTGGTGATAGAAGATGTCCACGTAGTCGAGGCCCAGACGGCGCAGGCTCTGGTGCAGGCTGGCGAAGAGGTACTTGGCGCTGCCGCCATCGCCGTAGGGGCCGTCCCACATCACGTAGCCCGCCTTGCTGGCGATGATGAGCTCGTCCCGATAGGGAGCCAGGCTCCTCTTGAGCAGCGTGCCGAAGGTCAGTTCGGCAGATCCCGGCGGCGGCCCGTAGTTGTTGGCGAGATCGAAGTGGGTGATCCCCAGATCGAACGCCTGATGCACCATGGCCTTCGCGGTGGCGGGATCGCTCCCGGCGCCGAAGTTGTGCCAAAGGCCCAGACCGATGCCGGGCAGGCGCAGGCCGTGGCGGCCCGCCGGTCGGTAGGACTGGCGCTGGTAGCGGTCGGGGGCGGCGAGGTAGTTGTCATCCATCACGGTGCGGTTCCTTGGGCTGGTGTGCAATGAGGAGCGGCGGGCCCTGCGGCCGGCCTCACCCCGGCTGATTCGGCGGTGCCATCGGGGCCGCCATGACGTGGCGGCGCGCCCGGGCCCCTTCGTCTGCCCGAGCGGGGCTGTCAGGGGGCAGGAATAAAGCGATAACGGGTCTGGTGGCGATAACGCTGCCCCGGCAGCAACCAGGGATCGCCGAGGGCGGGCCGGTTCGGGCTGTCGGGCAATTGCTGGGCCTCCAGGCAGAAGCCGTCGTAATCCCGGTAGGGTCGGCCCTGACGATCCGGTGTGCCGGTCAGCCAGTTGCCGCTGTAGAACTGCAGGGAGGGCTGGTTGGTGTAGACCGCCATGGTCAGCTTGCCATCCCCCGAGATCACCCGGGCGGCCCATGGCTGGTTGGACCCACCAAACGGCTCATCAGCAGGCTCAAAATCGCTGTTGTTGAGCAGAAATGCGTGATCGTACCCCTTGGCCAACTGCTGCTGGGGGTGGTCCAGCCACGCCTGGCCGATGGGGCGGGGGGCGCGCAGATCGAAGGGGCCTTCCACCGGGGCGATGGCCAGCGGCAGGCTCTGGTCATCCGTGGGCAGGTAGCGGTCGGCGTCTAGGCTGATGGTGTGGTGGCGGATGTCGCCACCGCCATCCAGGTTGAAGTAGGCGTGGCTGGTGAGGCTGACCGGGCTGGGAGCGTCCGTGCTGGCGCAGAAGTCGACCACCAGATCGCACTGCTCCAGCCGATACTCCAGGCTCACCCTCAGATTGCCGGGAAAGCCCTGATCCCCCGCCCGGGAGAGGAGCGCCAGCTTGACCCTGTCCGCCTCCTGCTCCTTGATCTGCCAGGTGCGGCGATGGAACCCGTCGCGCCCGCCGTGCAGGCAGTTGGCCCCCTGGTTGGCGTCCAGCGTCCAGCACTGGCCTTCCCGCTCAAGGCGGGCGCCGCCGATGCGGTTGGCAAAGCGCCCCGCCACGGCCCCCAGCCATACCTGCTGGGTGAGGTAGGCCTCGTCGGCGCAGCCCAGCAGCACCTCCCGCCGCTCTCCCGCCACCGGCAGGGTGAGGGAGGTGAGGGTGGCCCCGTATGCGAGACCGCGCAGCCGCAGTCCCTCCTCGTTTTCCAGCTCGAATCTCATCATGGTTTGCGGTTCCCCGTCGTGATCCCGTCACCCCCTGCCGGCGTCGTGAGTGCCGGGCAGGGGGCGTCACCCGTTGTCAGGCGTGCGTTACAGTCTGCCGGCCCCTGCGCTGGCACGGCAGACGTAACAGTCCGCCTTGAGGCCGAAGCGGGCCGGGTATTCCGCCTCCACCACGGCGATCACCTCGGCCACCTTCTCGGGGCGCAGCAGGGCGACCACGCAGCCACCAAAACCGCCGCCGGTCATGCGCACACCGCCTTCGCTGCCGAGCCGGGCCTTGATGATCTCCACCAGGCCGTCGATGGGGGGCACGGTGATCTCGAAGTCATCGCGCATGGCGGCGTGGGACTGGCCCATCAGCTCGCCGAGGCGCACCAGATCGCCCTGTGCCAGCGCATCGGCCGCCGCCAGAGTGCGGGCGTTCTCGCCGACCACGTGGCGGGCACGGCGATAGCAGGCCTCGTCCAGACCGGCCTTGCCCGCTTCCAGCGTGGCCAGGTCAAGATCCCGCAGGGCCTTGACCCCGTAGTGACGGGCGGCGGTTTCGCACTGCTGGCGACGGGTGTTGTATTCGCTGTCCACCAGGCCGCGGCGCACGTTGGAGTTGACGATGAGCACCGCCAGATCGGTGGGCATGGGGATGAGCCGGGTCTCCAGGGAACGGCAATCGAGCAGCAAGGCGTGATCCTGCTTGCCGCTCGCGGAGATCATCTGATCCATGATGCCGCAGTTGCAGCCGACGAACTGGTTCTCCGCCTGCTGGCCGTTGAGGGCGATTTCCGCCTGGCTGATGGCCAGCCCCTGGGCCTCCTTGAAGGCCTGGCCGATGGCCACCTCCAGGGAAGCGGAGGAGGAGAGACCCGTCCCCTGGGGCACGTTGCCGGAGACCACCAGATTGAGGCCGCGCAGGGCGTGGCCCCGTGCCTGCAGGTGTTTCACCACGCCGCGGATGTAGTCGCTCCAGCGCTGGCTGGGGTGGTGCTCGATGGGTTGATCGAGACTGAACCGGTCGCGCTGGTTGTCGTAGTCGGCGGCGATCACTTCGACCAGGTTGTCGCCGCGCAGGCCGATGGCGACGCAGGTCTCGTAGTCGATGGCGCAGGGCAGCACGAAGCCGTCGTTGTAGTCGGTGTGCTCGCCAATGAGGTTGACGCGGCCTGGAGCCCGTACCAGCAGGTCGGGTTGTTGCTCAAACTGCTCGGCAAACACGGCGCTGACGCGCTGGCTCGGGGTCATAGGGCCTCCTCGTTGGACTGGTTCTGGTCGTTGTAGTGGATGGGACTGAGGGCGCGCAGCCGTTCCGCCGCCTGTTCCGGGGTGAGATCGCGCTGGGTTTCGGCCAGCATCTCGAAGCCCACCATGAATTTGCGCACCGTGGCGGAGCGCAGCAGGGGCGGATAGAAGTGGGCGTGCAGTTGCCACGCCTCGGGGCAGTCGGAGCGGGGCGGGGCGAAGTGCCAGCCCATGGAGTAGGGGAAGCTGCACTGGAACAGGTTGTCGTAGCGGCTGGTGAGCTCCTTGAGCGCTATGGCCAGGTCCTGTTGCTGTTCCCGGGTGAGATCCAGCATGGAGGGGACATGGGCCTTGGGCAGCAGCAGGGTCTCGAACGGCCAGGCCGCCCAGAAGGGCACCACCGCCAGCCAGTGGGCGGTCTCCACCACGATGCGGGAGCGATCCGCCTGCTCCCGCTCCACATAGTCCAGCAGCAGGGGGCGGCCGTGTTCGGCCAGCCAGGCGCGCTGGTGCGCCTCTTCCCGGGCAATCTCGTTGGGCAGGAAGTCGCTGCCCCAGAGCTGGCCGTGAGGGTGCGGGTTGGAGCAGCCCATGACGGCGCCTTTGTTTTCAAAGACTTGGACCCATTCCCACTGGTCAGAGAGCTCGGCCACCTGGTCCATCCAGGTGGTGATCACCCCTTCGATGGCGGGCAGGGGCAGCTCGGGCAGGGTCTTGCCGTGATCCGGCGAGAAGCAGATGACCCGGCTGGTGCCCCGGGCGGCTTCCAGCTTCAGCAGGGGATCCGGCGCCGCGTCGGCGGCCGGGGTGTCCTGCATCAGGGCGGCGAAGTCGTTGGTAAAGACGAAGGTGCCCTGATAGTCGGGGTTGATATCGCCGGTCACCCGGGTGTTGCCCGCACAGAGGAAGCAGTCGGGATCATGGGCCTGGCTCGGCGCCAGGCTCACCTTCTCGACCTGGCCTTGCCAGGGGCGCTTGGCCCTGTGAGGGGAGACCAGCACGTACTGGCCGGTGAGCGGGTTGAAGCGGCGGTGGGGGTGATCAACGGGGTTGAACATCATCACTCCAGTGTGTGAGTTGAATACATCCGAAGGCGCAGGCCAGGGCCTACGCCTCGTAACCATTGGGGTTGGCGGACTGCCAGCGCCAGCTGTCGGCGCACATGGCGGCGAGATCCCGGCTGGCATGCCAGTCCAGTTCCCGAGCGGCCTTGGCGGGATCGGCCCAGCACTCGGCGATGTCGCCGGGGCGCCGTGGCTCGATCCGGTAGGGAAGGGGCCGACCGCAGGCAGCCTCGAACGCCGCGACCATCTGCAGCACGCTCTGGCCCTGGCCCGTGCCCAGGTTGTAGGCGTGGACACCGCCCCGTCCGGCGCAGTGTTCCAGAGCCTTGACGTGCCCTTCGGCGAGATCCATCACATGGATGTAGTCGCGCACCCCGGTGCCGTCGATGGTTGGGTAATCGTTACCAAAGACCGAGAGGCAGTCGCGCCGGCCGATGGCGACCTGGGTCAAAAACGGCATCAGATTGTTGGGGATGCCCTGGGGATCCTCCCCCAGAGTGCCGGACTCGTGGGCGCCGACGGGGTTGAAATAGCGCAGCAGGGTCATGCTCCAGTGGGGCTCGGCCCGCTGCAGATCCTCGAGGATCTCCTCGATGATCAGCTTGGATCGGCCGTAGGGGTTGGTGGCGCTGCGGGGGAAATCCTCCCGGATCGGGGTGCTGGCGGGATCGCCGTAGACGGTGGCCGACGAGCTGAACACCAGATTGCGTACCCCGGCCCGTTTCATCGCCTGCAGCAATACCAGGGTGCCGCTCAGGTTGTTCTCGTAGTAGTCCAGCGGGATGCGGGTCGACTCGCCGACCGCCTTGAGGGCGGCGAAGTGGATCACTGCGTCGATGTGCTGCTCGCTGAAGATGCGATCCAGCAGGGCCGGGTCACGGATGTCCCCCTCGTAGAAGCGGGGCTCGTGCCCGCTGATGGCGGCGACACGGGTCAGGACGCCCGCCTTGCTGTTGCAGAGGTTGTCCACCACCACGGGCTCCATGCCTGCGGCCTGCAAGGCCAGACAGGTGTGGCTGCCGATGTAGCCGCAACCGCCGGTGACCAGTACTTTCATCCGTTGTTCCACCCTCAACTCCTCGCATCAGGAAAGCCTGAGCAGGAGTCTAGCCGAGGGGCTGACGGGCAAACTGTGAGCTGCTTAACAAATACGTGTAAACGATTACACTTGTTTTCATCGACCAATGTGGCAAGTTCTGATTTTTCCCCCTGTTATCAGTGACATTGAACGGTATAATGCGGCCAGTTGCAGCGTGAAATAAGTGAAAACAGCATGAGCACCATCAAGGATGTCGCCCGTTTGGCCAATGTGTCAGTGGCAACGGTTTCACGGGTGATGAACAACTCACCCAAGGCCAGTGCCGCCTCCCGCGAGGTGGTGCTGAAGGCCATGGCCGAGCTGGGCTATACCCCCAACGCCAACGCGCGGGCCCTGGTCAGCCAGACCTGTGACACCATGGGAGTGGTGGTGGGCGACGTGGCGGATCCTTTCTTCGGCGCCCTGGTCAAAGGGGTCGCGGCGGTGGCGGTGGAGCAGGGCTTGCACCTGTTGATGGGTAATGGTTTTCACCGCGCCCAGCAGGAGCGGGAGGCCATCGAGCTGCTCATCGGCAAACGCTGCGAGGCACTGGTGGTGCACAGCAAGGCGCTCGGCGACGAGGAGCTGGTCGACTACGCCCTGCGCGCCCCCGGCATGGTGCTGATCAACCGCGACATTCCGAGTCTGAGGGGGCGCTGCATCGCCCTCAACAACCGCCAGGGTGCGGCGACAGCCACCCGTCATCTGCTGGATCTCGGCCACCGCCATATCGCCTTCCTGAGCTCGGATCACGCCATCGAGGATGCGCTGTTGCGCCACCAGGGCTATCAGGATGCCCTGGCGGAGGCGGAGGTCTTCGCCGATCCCGAGCTGGTGGAGAGCGGCATGCCCAATGAAGAGGGGGGCGAGCGCGCCATGCTCAACCTGCTGGCCAAGGGGTTGCCCATCACGGCGGTGGTGGCCTACAACGACGCCATGGCGGCAGGGGCCATCTCTGTGCTGGCGGACAACGGCCTCAAGGTGCCGGAAGAGGTGTCTGTGGTGGGCTTCGATGACATCATCTACGCCAGATACCTGAGGCCCAAGCTCTCCACCATGCGCTATCCCATCGAGCTGATGGCGGCCCAGGCGGCCAAGCTGGCGCTGCAACTCGCCGCAGGGGAGAGCGAATCGGTGCAGAGCCGCATCTATACCCCCACCCTGATCAACCGCCATTCGGTCGCTCCCGTCAGGTCCTGATCGCAGCGCTTGCGCCCGTCGGCGCAAGCGCTGCACCTGGCGAACCCGTACTGCAGCATATAAAGCGCCCCCATAGCTCAGACGATAGATAGCTCAGAGCATGGCTAGCGCAGACCATAAAGGACTGTCTGAGGAGTGACAACCGTCCCCTCACACTCCCTGCCTGCCGAACTCGGCAGCTCTTCCCGCTCGTCTGTCACGAGCCCCTCTCCCCCGGCCTGCCGAGCCTCACTTCCTGCCGGAACCTGCCAGACACCCGCCATGGCTTTTCTCTGCGTCGGGCAGGGGCTCTCGTGGCCTCTGCACACTCCTGCGAGAGGCCGGGCTGCGTGCCCGGAACCGGGTTGAGGCGCTCCAGCACCTGATGGAGCGAGGGGGGCGTGATGTCGGGTCTTTGCCATGGCTTGCTCAGCTGGTTCGGCCATTGCCTCCCGGTTTCACACTCCCGGGCATCTTTTGCCCTTCCGAAGGTCCGCTTTTCCCCCGCGGGGTTATTTACTCGGATTTATCCGATTTTTACTCCGTTTTACTTAACAAAATGAGTGTAATCGTTTACATCTGTGTGAGCGGGATCGCCGATCACCGGGCAAAACTCTCCTACACTGCAGTGGTTTTCAGCGTGAATGCAGGGAGAAGTGAAGCATGCTCAGGGAGATAGTGGCCCGTCAGGATTGGCAGACCCAGGGGATCACCGCCGTGAACCGGTTGCCAGCCCATACCCCCTTGTCCAGTTGGCGCAGTGAAGGGGAAGCCAGGATGGGGGGGTTGTCACCTTCCCGCCTGCTGCTGGACGGCGAGTGGCAGTTCTCCTGGTTCGAGGCCCCGGAGCGGGTGCCGGAGCAGTGGCTGGTAGAGGATCTGCCAGATGCCTGCCCCATCAAGGTGCCGGGCAACTGGCAACTGGCTGCGGCCTATCCGGGGGCGCGGCCCGTCACGGATGTGCCCATCTACACCAACATCAAGTACCCCTTTCCCTGCGACCCGCCCCGGGTGCCTGCCGAGAATCCCACCGGTTGCTACTCCCGCGAGTTCACCATTGCTGCGGACTGGCTGGCCGAGGGGCAGACCCGGATCATCTTCGACGGGGTGGACAGCGCGTTTCACCTCTTCTGCAACGGCCGCTGGGTCGGTTACTCCCAAGACAGCCGGCTGCCGGCGGAATTCGATCTGACCCCCTTCCTTCAGGCCGGGGCCAACCGCCTCGCCGTCCTGGTGCTGCGCTGGTCTGACGGCTCCTATCTGGAAGATCAGGACATGTGGCGCATGAGCGGCATCTTCCGCTCCGTCAGCCTGCTGCACAAACCGGCCCGTCATCTGATGGATATCCGAGTGACGCCCGAGCTCGACGCCTGCTACCGGGATGCCCGCCTCAAGGTTGAATTGCAGGCGGCCAACGGAGCCGGTCTGTCGGTGGAGGCCAACCTCTATGATGGCGACGAGCGGGTGGCGACCCTGCGCCAGCAGATTGGCACCCAGGCCATCGACGAGAAAGGGGTGTATGACGATCGCGCGGAGCTGTGGCTGACGGTAACGGCGCCACACAAGTGGAGCGCCGAGACCCCGCACCTCTATCGCCTCACCCTGACCCTGCTGGACGAGCAGGGAAGCGTCCTCGAGAGCGAGGCCCATGACGTGGGCTTTCGGGCGGTGGAGATCCGTGGCGGCCTGCTGCGGGTCAACGGCCAACCCCTGCTCATTCGTGGCGCCAATCGCCATGAACACCATCCCGCCACGGGTCACGTGGTGACCCCGGCCGACATGGAGCAGGATCTGCTGCTGATGAAGCGGCACAACTTCAACGCGGTGCGCTGCTCCCACTATCCCAATCACCCCGAGCTCTATCGCCTGTGCGACCGGCTCGGCCTCTATGTGGTGGACGAGGCGAACCTGGAGACCCACGGCATGACCCCCATGGGGCGGCTGGCGCGGGATCCCGCCTGGAGCAACGCCTTCCTGGAGCGGGTCACCCGCATGGTGGCCAGGGACTTCAACCACCCCTGCATCATCATCTGGTCCCTGGGGAACGAATCCGGTTATGGTCCGGCCCACGACGCCATGTATCGCTGGGTGAAGGGGGCGGATCCCAGCCGCCCGGTGCAGTACGAAGGGGGCGGGGCCGACACCCCGGCCACCGACATCATCTGCCCCATGTATGCCCGTACCCACCAGGATCAACCCTTCCCGGCGGTGCCCAAGTGGGCGCTGGCCAAGTGGATCGGCCTGCCGGAAGAGACCCGGCCGCTGATCCTGTGCGAATACGCCCACGCCATGGGCAACAGCCTGGGGGGCTATGCCCATTACTGGCAGGCATTTCGCGATCATCCGCGGCTGCAGGGTGGGTTTGTCTGGGATTGGGTCGATCAGGGGCTGGACAAGCAGACCGACGATGGCCGCCATTTCTGGGCCTATGGTGGCGATTTCGGCGACACTCCCAACGATCGCCAGTTCTGCTGCAACGGCCTGCTGTTCCCCGATCGCACCCCCCATCCCTCCCTGTTTGAAGCCCGGCGTGCCCAGCAGCCCTTTGTTCTGACCCTGCAGGGTCGCCAGCCGCTGACGGTGGAGATCCGCAGCGAATACCTGTTCCGCGAGACGGACAACGAACGCCTGCAGTGGCGTCTGTGTGAAGACGGGGTGGTGGTGAGCCAGGGTGAATGCCCGCTCGAGCTGGCCCCCCGGGGGAGCGTGACGCTGACCCTGCTGGAGCAACTGCCGGCCTTTGCGCCGGGGGCGCTCGCCTGGCTGGATCTCGCCATCGTGCAGCCCACCGCCACGGCCTGGGCCGGAGCGGGTCACGAGGTGGCTCGCCAGCAATGCCTGTTGCCCGCGCCCCTGGCGCTGCCGTCGGCCTGCCCGGCGGTCAGCCTGACCGAGCAGCGCGATCACTGGGTGCTTGGCGCCGCAGATTCCCTGTGGCAGCTCGACAAGGCCAGTGGTCGCATCGTCAGCTGGCAGAAGCAGGGCCGCGAGCGGCTGCGCGACGCCATCGCCGATCATTTCTATCGGGCGCCGCTCGACAACGATATCGGCACCAGCGAGGCGGATCATGCCGATCCCAACGCCTGGATTGCCCGCTGGCAGGAGGCCGGACTCAATGATCTGCAGCACCGCTGTCTCGGCCTGGAGGCGAGTCCGGAGCTGGGTCTTATCACGGCGCACCACGGCTACTTCGTGGGTGACGAGCCGAAGATCCTGACCCGCTGGCATCACAGGATGGACGGGGAGGGCGCCATGCACCTCGCCATCGAGGTGGAGGTGGCCGCCGACATGCCCTCCCTGCCGCGCATCGGTGCCCGGCTCTGGCTGGCTGATGAACCGGCCGAAGGTGCCCCGGTGAGCTGGCTGGGGCTTGGCCCCCACGAGAATTACCCGGATCGCCGGCTCGCCGCCGATCTCGGTCGCTGGCAATTGCCCATCGAGGCGTTGCACACCCCTTATGTCTTCCCCACCGACAACGGACTGCGCTGCGATACCCGCGCACTGCAACTGGGGGATCTGGCGGTGGAGGGGCGCTTCCACTTCAGTGTCAGCCGCTACAGTCAGCAGCAGCTGGCCGAAGCCCGTCACCAGACCGATCTGGTGGCCCTGGGGGGCACGCACCTGTGCCTCGATGGCTTCCACATGGGGGTGGGAGGCGACGACTCCTGGAGCCAGAGCGTGCGGCCCGAGTTCTGGCTGTTGCCGGGGCGTTATCAGTGGCACTGCCGTCTGAGCTAGCCGGACCCGCCGTCGCGAGATGGCGAGACTCAAAGGCGGTTTCTCACGTAACTATTTAATTTTTAACAATATTACGGCTATGTAACAGAGTGTAAACGTTTTCATTTTGTTGCCAGGATCACAGACCGCCTCACAACAAACTGATTACATTAGGCTGGCGCCAGCTCAAACGGTGTACAGCATTCCCTACAAAAAACAGATAGAGATCGGAGCATAACAATGAAAAAACTCACGACAGTTGCCACCTTGCTGATGGGACTGATGGCGGGAGCCCAAGCCCAGGCCGATACCCGTATCGGGGTCACCGTCTACAAGTACGACGACAACTTCATGGCCGTGGTGCGCAAGGCCATCGAGAAAGAAGCGGCGGCCACCCCGGGTGTGGAACTGCTGATGAACGACTCCCAGAACGACCAGTCCAAGCAGAACGACCAGATCGACGTGCTGCTGGCCAAGGGCGTGAAGGCCCTGGCCATCAACCTGGTTGACCCGGCGGCGGCCCCTGTCGTGATTGAGAAAGCCCGTGCGGACGAGATCCCCGTGGTTTTCTACAACAAGGAACCGAGCGCGGCCGACCTGGCCAGCTATGACAAGGCCTACTACGTTGGCACCGACTCCAAGGAGTCCGGAATCATTCAGGGCCAGCTGATCGCCAAGCACTGGAAAGCGCACCCCGAGTGGGATCTGAACAAGGACGGCGTCATCCAGTTCGTGCTGCTCAAGGGTGAGCCTGGTCACCCGGATGCGGAAGCCCGCACCACCTACGTCGTCAAGACCTTGAACGATGGCGGCATCAAGACCGAGCAGCTGCACATGGATACCGGTATGTGGGATACCGCCATGGCCAAGGACAAGATGGACGCCTGGATCTCCGGTCCGAACGCCAACAAGATCGAAGTAGTCATCGCCAACAACGACGGCATGGCGATGGGCGCCGTGGAGTCCCTGAAGGCCCAGGGCAAGACCGCCATCCCGGTGTTCGGTGTTGACGCCCTGCCGGAAGCCCTGGCCATGGTCAAGAGCGGTGCCATGGCCGGTACCGTGCTGAACGATGCGGCCAACCAGGCCAAGGCCACCTTCGAGCTGACCAAGAACCTGGCCGAAGGCAAGCCGGCCGGTGAAGGCACCAACTGGAAGATCGACAACAAGGTCGTCCGCGTTGCCTACGTGGGCGTAGACAAAGACAACCTGTCCCAATTCGAGTAATTCCTCCCCTCAGGGCAAGGGAGATCCCCTTGCCCTCTTTTCAACCAGATGTGATGGCTGATATGACAACACGGCAACAATCAGAATGGCTGTTGGAGATGATTGACGTCAGTAAGAGCTTTCCTGGCGTCAAGGCACTCGATAATGTCAATTTACGGGTCCGTCCTCATTCTGTGCATGCGTTGATGGGCGAGAATGGCGCAGGGAAGTCCACGCTGCTCAAGTGCCTGTTCGGCATCTACGAGAAGGATCAGGGCAAGATCTTCTTCAAGGGACAGGAGATCAACTTCACCTCGTCCAAAGAGGCGCTGGAGAATGGCGTTTCCATGGTGCACCAGGAGCTGAACCTGGTACTGCAACGCACCGTGATGGACAACATGTGGCTCGGCCGCTATCCCACCAAGGGACTGTTTGTCGACCACGGCAAGATGTATCAGGACACCAAGCATATCTTCGAGGAGCTGGACATCGACATCGACCCCAGGGTCAAGGTCGGCACCCTGTCGGTTTCCCAGATGCAGATGATCGAGATTGCCAAGGCATTCTCCTATGACGCCAAGATCGTCATCATGGACGAACCCACCTCCTCCCTGACCGAGAAAGAGGTCAACCACCTCTTCAAGATCATCAATAAGCTCAAGGAGAAGGGGTGCGGCATCGTCTACATCTCCCACAAGATGGAAGAGATCTTCCAGCTCTGTGACGAGATCACCATATTGCGGGATGGCCAGTGGGTGGCGACCCAGCCCCTCAAGGGCATGACCATGGATCAGATCATCGGCATGATGGTCGGCCGCGAGCTCACCCAGCGCTTCCCGGAAAAAACCAACCAGCCCAAAGAGGTGATCCTCGAGGTCGAGCACCTGACGGCCAAGAACCAGCCTTCCATCAAGGACGTGACCTTCAACCTGCACAAGGGGGAGATCCTCGGCATCGCCGGTCTGGTGGGGGCCAAGCGCACCGACATCGTGGAGACCCTGTTCGGCATCCGCGATCGCAGCGAAGGGACCATCAAGCTGCACGGCAAAGAGGTGGCGAACCACAACGCCCACGAGGCGATCCAGAACGGCTTCGCCCTGGTGACCGAGGAGCGCCGCTCCACCGGGATCTATTCACGCCTCGACATCGCCTTCAACTCTCTGATCGCCAACATGGACAACTACAAGGGATCCATGGGGCTGCTCAGCGACAACAAGATGAAGAGCGATACCCAGTGGGTCATCGACTCCATGCGGGTCAAGACACCGACCCAGCAGACACAGATTGGCTCCCTCTCCGGTGGCAACCAGCAGAAGGTGATCATCGGTCGCTGGCTGCTGACCCAGCCCGAGATCCTGATGCTGGATGAACCGACCCGGGGTATCGACGTCGGCGCCAAGTTCGAGATCTACCAGCTCATCCTGGAGCTGGCGAAGAAGGACAAGGGCATCGTCATCATCTCCTCCGAGATGCCGGAACTGCTCGGCATCACGGACCGCATCATGGTCATGAGCAATGGCCGGGTCGCGGGGATCGTCAACACCAAAGAAACTGACCAGAGCGAGATCCTGCGCCTGGCATCTCTGTACCTATAAAGACAGGAAGACATTATGGAGTCGGCTAAAAATTTCAATCTGATGCAGGCGCTCAAAGAGAACGGCATCTATGTGGTGTTGCTGGTGTTGCTCATGATCATCGTGATCAAGGAGCCCTCCTTCCTCAGCCTCACCAACCTCAGCAACATCCTGACCCAGTCCTCGGTACGGGTCATCATCGCCCTCGGGGTGGCGGGCATCATCATCACCCAGGGTACTGACCTGTCGGCCGGTCGTCAGGTCGGTCTGGCGGCGCTGATCGCGGCCACCATGCTGCAGGCCCTGACCAACGTCAACAAGGTCTTCCCCACCCTGGGGGAGGTGCCCATTCCGGCGGTGATCCTGCTGGTGTGCGTGGTGGGCGCCCTGATTGGTCTGGTCAACGGCCTGATCGTCGCCTACCTGAACGTGACGCCCTTCATCACCACCCTGGGCACCATGATCATCGTCTACGGCATCAACTCCCTCTATTTCGACTCCGTGGGGGCTTCCCCGGTAGCCGGGTTTGATCCTCGCTTCTCCAACTTTGCGCAGGGCTTCATCCGGATTGGCGGATTCAAGCTCTCGTACCTGACCTTCTATGCGGCCATCGCCAGCGTCTTCGTCTGGGTGCTGTGGAACAAGACCCGCTTTGGCAAGAACATCTTCGCCATCGGTGGCAACCCGGAAGCGGCCAAGGTGTCCGGCGTCAACGTCGCCGTCAACCTGGTGGTCATCTATGCCCTGGCCGGTGTCTTCTACGCCTTCGGCGGCATGCTGGAAGCGGGGCGGATCGGCAGTGCCACCAACAACCTCGGCTTCATGTACGAGCTGGATGCCATCGCGGCCTGCGTGGTGGGGGGCGTTTCGTTTGCCGGCGGTGTGGGAACTGTCGCGGGTGTGATCACCGGCGTACTTATCTTCACGCTGATCAACTATGGTTTGACCTACATCGGTGTCAGCCCTTACTGGCAGTTCATCATCAAGGGCGGCATCATCATCCTGGCGGTAGCCCTGGACTCCATGAAGTACGCCAAGAAGAAGTAAGCATTGGCAGGGAGGGCCGGGTCATCCCGGCCCTTTCTCTTTGGAGGGACCCATACCATGGCATTCAAAGTCAAAATCAACGTGCTGTTGCTGCTCGCCATTCTGGTCACCATCGGTACCGCCTGGTTCAGCGTCAACCATTTCATCAGCGGCTACATCCGCACCCAGGCCACCCAGAACATCAACGAGCAGATCACCCTGGTCAGGGAGAAGCTGGCGGGTGACATCAACCAGAAGGTGCTGCTGGCCGCCAACCTCAACCTTGGGGTGACCAGCGTCAAGAAGGCGCTGCAGGAGACCGGCTTTCACAACATCGTCAAGCTCATTGGCGACATGGCATTCGACGCGAACGGGGTCATCGACGACAAGGCCAGGGTTGACGCCCTGCGCAAGCTGATCCCCGCCGCCAACAACCAGATCACCGTCAGCCCGCTGGAGCAGCTGGACGGCAAACCCGTCATCTCCATCCTGGTGCCGCGCGGTGCCGACTCCGCCTACCTCTACTACCTCGACATGAGCGAATTCAAGACGCTGCTGACCAAGGTAAGCGGGGAAGGGCGTTACTTCTCCCTCACCGACAGTCAGGGACAGGTGCTCTACAGCAGCAAGCCCCAGGGAGAGAGCGAGAGCCGCCCCAACAAGCTGGATATTCGCGGCAGCGAGTGGACCCTGACCGGTTATGTGGATCTCGACTATATCCGGGCCATGACCCAGGCGCTCAACGGCAAGATCACCCTGGCCCTGCTCGGGGTGGCGGTGCTGGTACTGGCCCTCTCCATGGTGGCCCTCAACCTGGCCTATAGACCCATCCTCTCCCTGCGCGACCTGGTACAGGAGCTCTCCCAGGGCAATGGGGATCTGACCCGCCGGCTCACGGTGACCAGCAAGGATGATCTCGGCCAGATCTCGGCGGGCATCAACCGTTTCATCGAGCAGTTGCAGGGCATGATGGGGGAGGTGAGACAAGCGAGCGGCCAGCTCAATGAAGGGATATCGGCATTGGCGAGGCAGACGGGGTCGGCCCAGGGCCTGCTGGCGGAGCATGTGCGGGAGACCGAACAGGTGGTCACCGCCATCAACGAGATGAGCCGTACTGCCGTCTCGGTATCGGAGAGCGCGGCCAATACTGCCCAGCTGACCGGCCAGAGCCAGCAACTGGCCAACCAGTCGCGTCAGGTGGTGGATCAGGCCATGGCCAGCGTCACTGCGCTGGTGACGGAGGTGGAGGCCACGGCACACTCCATCGAAGCCATGCAGCAGGATGTGCAGCAGATAGGCTCGATTCTCGGGGTCATCGGTGGCATCGCAGAGCAGACCAACCTGCTGGCCCTCAACGCCGCCATCGAGGCGGCCCGGGCTGGTGAGCAGGGGCGGGGGTTTGCGGTGGTGGCGGACGAAGTGCGCTCTCTGGCGGGACGCACCCAGAAGAGCACTGCCGAGATCCAGACCATGCTGACCCGGCTGCAACGGGGCACCCAGACCGTGGTGGCCGCCATGGGCAACACCCGGCAGAGCTGCCAGGATGCGGCGGAAAACACCAGCAAGGTGAATGCGTCACTGGATCTGATGGCGGGAGAAGTGGTGGAGATCAACGATCTCATCAGCCATATTGCCACTGCCGCGGAGGAGCAGAGTGCCGTTGCCGAGGAGATCAATCGCAACATGAGTGCCATCGCCGAGGTGATCACCCAGCTCAAGGGGAATGGCGAGCGCACCGTGGACAGCTCGAACGCCATGCAGCGCACCTATGACAGGCTGCGGGAGATAGTGGGGCACTTCCGGCTGGAATAGCGCCGGCTGTGCGAGTCCCGGGTACCCTGGCCAGCAACATCGTGGCCGGGATGACCCATCAGCGAGCAGACGTGAAAAATACCCAAAAAAGATGGGGGCGACTTGCGTCGCCCCCGATAGTCTTATCGCTCATATCCTTGAACGAAGTTGCTCCCTGCAATCCCTGACTATACCTCTTCCTTTAGGTTTCCCCTTCCCAATCCTTTGGGGTGTCCTTTAGCCATCATGGCCTGACGAGTCATCCGTTCCCGTCGCACTTTCTCCGTCCTGGGAGGTGTCCTTTACCACATCCTGTGGTGAGTCCATTTGCCCAACCCTGGCAGCCAGTCTTCCTGACCGACTTCATTGCGTCCGTGCAGGAGTAACTATAAGGATTTCGCGCAGGGCGACAATGACATGCTGAAAAACGTTTTATTCAAACTGGTTTCCCGCGAAAGGATAATGAAGTTATCTTTTTTAAAATCATGGTTTTAATGATCTTTCATGCTGTTTTTTCACGCGCATCTTCCGACTATGGCGAGAATTTTGTTGGCACTTTGCTTACGCAGTCGATGGCGAATGTCTCACAAGGCGTTTAACTGCGGTTCAGAATCCGGGGAGACCGGTCAGTGTCGATCGCAGATGAGGGTGGAGGAGGGCAACGGGCATGATGCAGGTGGAGTGGTCCGGATCCCATTCAGGAGATAAAGGAGGGAAAGCGGGGGTGACCCAAGAGGAGATCGCCTCCCCTTGGGCGAGAGGGTCAGGGGTGCTGGCTGCCACCGTACCATTGGCATAGGTAGGCGGGTACCAGCATCTGGGGTGCCTGGTCAACGTGACAGACCACCAGCGGCATGGCGGGGGCTCCCTGGGCATGCACCAGGGCCGGTGTCATGGGCAGGACCAGGGCGACGAACAGAAACAGCGACGGGATCTTCATGGTTATCTCCTTGGTGACGGGAACGAATGTGACAAGCATCACTTTTTGAGTTAAGGCGAACCCGAAATCGGCGCAAGGTGACTGAAAAAATTCAACTAATGAAAAAACTTTGAATCCCGGTTGCACTCCGGTCGGTGAAAAAGCCGCCATCAGGATGCGTGCAAAATGCATATCCATATAAAAGAGATAGTGCACACGACTTGGCGATGAGGCTCGCCATCTGGCCCGGACGGGCCGCCATGATCTGGGACAAGAGATGGATTATTCAGCGATAAAGGAGCAGGTGATTATTTATGTGAGAGCAAACGGGATGATAAGCGAGGATAAATTCAAAGGTGGGTGAACTTTATTCAAAAAATGAGCGTTTTGATTTTAATACATTGATTTATTTGATGTTTTTTATTGGTGGCTATCCATTTGTGGATACCATAGATGAATGAAATTGCGCTCTTTTTGGAATATATTGGGGCTTTATTGCGTATTTATGCCGGATGGAGGGTGAGGGAAATGTCAGATATGTAAACTCCATCATAAATTAACTTCTGAATTTATGCAGTCTCGGGTGAATGTGATCAATGTCCAAGTTTGGTGGAGTTGCCAGACCTAATCTCTGCGTCGAAAGGCAAGGGCAGGATAGAACACAAGCCGAGTACCCTACATAAAGAATATCCCGCCTTAGCCACGAGCCTGAATAGAAGGAATCTATTCAATCACTCGCAGGGACCACTGCTAGACGGAATATCATCATGAGCAAATTTTATGTGGGTTCTGAAGTTGGCCAGTTGCGCCGTGTCATGTTGCACCGCCCCAACCTCAGTCTGAAGCGTCTGACCCCTTCCAACTGCCAGGATCTGCTGTTTGACGACGTCCTGTCTGTGGAACGTGCCGGTCAGGAGCACGACAAATTCGCTCAGGTACTGCGCGATCAGAATGTCGAAGTCTTCCTCCTGACCAATCTGCTGGCGGAAACCCTGGACGTGCCGGAAGCCAAAGCCTGGCTGCTGCAACACCAGGTATCCGACTATCGCCTCGGCACTGCCCTGGCCAACGACGTGCGCTGCTTCCTGGCGGACATGCCTCACCGCGAGCTGGCCCGCATCCTCTCCGGCGGCCTCACCTACTCCGAGATGCCCTACAGCGGCGTCAACATGGTGGTCGGCATGCATGCCCCGACCGATTTCATCATCGAACCGCTGCCCAACCACCTCTTCACCCGCGACACCTCCTGCTGGGTCTATGGCGGCGTCTCCATCAACCCCATGGCCAAGGCCGCCCGTCGTCGCGAGACCAACCACGTGAAGGCCATCTACCGCTGGCACCCGCAGTTTGCCGGTCAGGAGTTCATCAAGTACTTCGGTGACGAGGAGCGCGACTACGACAACTCCACCATCGAAGGGGGCGACGTTCTGGTCATCGGCCGTGGCGCCGTGCTCATCGGCATGTCCGAGCGCACCACGCCGCAAGGGGTGGAGCATCTGGCCCGCAGCCTGTTCAAGCACGGTCAGGCCAAGCAGGTCATCGCCATGGAGCTGCCGAAACACCGTAGCTGCATGCACCTCGACACCGTCATGACCCACATGGATGTCGACACCTTCTCCGTCTATCCGGAAGTCATCCGCAAGGATGTGAACTGCTGGAGCCTGACCCCGGGCGGTGCCACCGGGATGAACATCAAGGAAGAGGGTTACTTCGTGACCGCCATCGAGAAGGCGCTGGGGGTGGATCAGCTCAGGCTCATCACCACTGGCGGCGACAGCTTCGAGGCCGAGCGGGAGCAGTGGAACGACGCCAACAACGTGCTGACCGTGCGCCCCGGCGTGGTGGTGGGTTACGAGCGCAACACCTACACCAACGAGAAGTACGACAAGGCCGGCATCACTGTGCTGCCCATCCCGGGTGAAGAGCTGGGACGTGGTCGCGGCGGCGCCCGCTGCATGAGCTGCCCGATGGAACGTGACGGCATCTGACAAGACGGCGTGGCGCTGGCAGAGGCTGGCGCCACACACACCCGAATTCGAGAGTAACACCCATGAAAAAACCAACTGTCGTCGTCGCCCTGGGGGGCAATGCCCTGCTCCGCCGCGGTGAACCTCTGGAAGCCGACATCCAGCGCAAGAACATCGCCACCGCCGCCAAGACCATCGCCCGCATCGCCGAGGATTACAACGTGGTGCTGGTGCACGGCAACGGCCCGCAAGTCGGCCTGCTGGCCCTGCAGAACAGCGCCTACACCAAGGTCTCCCCCTATCCCCTGGATGTGCTGGGTGCCGAGTCTCAGGGCATGATCGGCTACATGCTGATCCAGGAGTTGAAGAACCTGATGCCGAGCCGCAACGTCACCGCGCTGCTGACCCAGGTGCAGGTCGATCCCAAGGATCCGGCGTTTGCCAACCCGACCAAGTTTATCGGCCCGGTTTATGAAGAAGTGGAGGCCCGCGCCCTGGCTGCCGAGAAGCAGTGGTCGGTCAAGGCAGACGGCAAGTTCTTCCGCCGCGTGGTGCCGTCCCCGCTGCCCCAGCGCATCGTCGAAGGCGACGCCATCGAAACCCTGATCGCCCAGGGTCACCTCATCATCTGTACCGGTGGTGGTGGCATCCCGGTGACCTGGGATGGCCAGAGCCTGACCGGCATCGAGGCCGTCATCGACAAGGACATGTCTGCCGCCTACCTGGCCAAGCAGATCAAGGCCGACGCCCTGCTGATCCTGACCGATGCCGATGCAGTGTATCTGGACTGGGGCAAACCGACCCAGCGTCCGCTGCGGGTCACCAGCCCGGATGAGCTGGCTGGCGTCAAGTTCGATGCCGGCTCCATGGGGCCCAAGGTCGAAGCCTCCTGTGAATTCGTCAAGGCGACCGGCGGCATGGTCGGCATCGGCGCCCTGGAAGATGGCCTCGCCATCCTCAAGGGGGAAGCCGGCACCAACATCGTCGCCACCAATACCGTCAATGCCTGAGCCAAGGCTCTGGTCTGAACAACTGCGTAGTCAATGACACTGCCAAATTGGTCTGAACAAATATAGAGAGAACTCATCATGGCTTTTAATCTGCGTAACCGTAACTTCCTGAAACTGCTGGACTTCACCCCTCGCGAAATCCAATACATGATCGATCTGGCCATCGACCTGAAGAAAGCCAAATACGGTGGCTATGAGCGCAAGCATCTGGTCGGCAAGAACATTGCCCTGATCTTCGAGAAGACCTCCACCCGCACCCGCTGTGCGTTCGAAGTGGCGGCCTTCGACCAGGGCGCCCAGGTCTCCTACCTCGGCCCGAGCGGTTCCCAAATCGGTCACAAGGAGTCCATGAAGGACACCGCCCGGGTGCTGGGCCGCATGTATGACGGCATCGAATACCGCGGCTACGGCCAGGAGATCGTCGAAGAGCTGGGGGCCCACGCCGGTGTGCCGGTCTGGAACGGCCTGACCAACGAATTCCACCCGACCCAGATCCTGGCGGACTTCATGACCATGCTGGAGCACGGCAAGGGCAAACGTCTGGATCAGATCAAGTTCGCCTACCTGGGTGACGCCCGCAACAACATGGGCAACTCCCTGATGGTGGGTGCCGCCAAGATGGGCATGGACATCCGCCTGGTGGCGCCGAAAGCCTTCTGGCCGGAAGAGGAGCTGGTTGCCACCTGCCGCCTCATCGCCGAAGAGACCGGTGCGCGCATCCACCTGACCGAAGACGTGAAAGAGGGTGTGCTGGGTGCCGACTTCCTCTACACCGACGTCTGGGTCTCCATGGGTGAAGCGAAGGAAGCCTGGGATCAACGGGTGAAGCTGATGACCCCGTATCAGGTCAACATGGACGTCATCAACGCGACCAAGAACCCGGATGTGAAGTTCATGCACTGCCTGCCGGCGTTCCACAACGACGAGACCACCATGGGCAAGGAAGTGGCCGACAAATATGGCATGAAGGGCCTGGAAGTGACCGAGGACGTGTTCGAATCCGAGCACAGCATCGTGTTCGACGAGGCGGAAAACCGGATGCACACCATCAAGGCAGTGATGGTGGCTACGCTGGGCGACTGACGTCGTCAGTGGTGCCGGGGGGTGACCCCCGGCTTTTCAACCATGTGACAGCGGCATAATACCTCCAACCCTACGACCCGCAGCCTGCATGGATACCACACCCACAGAAGGAAGCTGGACCATGACCAAATTCAAGTTCCCGTCAGCCTACACAATACTGTTTGTGCTGATCGCCCTGGTGGCCGCCCTGAGCTGGATAGTGCCGGCCGGCAAATACGAGATGACCATGAACGAGGCCCTCGGCAAGGAAGTGCCGGTGGCCGGTACCTACAAACTGGTGGATGCCAATCCCCAGGGGATCGTCGACGTGCTGCTGGCACCTATCGACGGTCTCTACAACCACGACACCTATGAGGCTGGCGCCATCGACGTCTCCCTCTTCATCCTGATCATCGGTGGCTTCCTTGGCATCGTGACCAAGACAGGTGCCATCGATGCAGGTATCGAGCGCGTCACCGATCGCCTGCGTGGCCGTGAAGAGTGGATGATCCCGATCCTGATGGCGCTGTTCGCCGCAGGGGGCACCATCTACGGCATGGCGGAAGAGTCCCTGCCGTTCTACACCCTGCTGGTGCCGGTGATGATGGCCGCCCGCTTCGACCCCGTGGTCGCTGCCGCGACCGTGCTGCTGGGGGCCGGTATCGGTACCCTGGGCTCCACCATCAACCCGTTCGCCACCGTGATCGCCGCCAACGCGGCCGGCATCTCCTTCACCGACGGCATCTGGCTGCGGGTCGCCATGCTGGTGGCCGGCTGGCTGATCTGCGTGGCCTATGTGATGCGTTACGCCAAGATGGTGCGAAGCGATCCCAGCAAGTCCCTGGTGGCCGACAAGTGGGAAGAGAACCGAGCCCACTTCCTCGGCAACAAGAGCGACCAGATGCTGGAGTTCACCACCACCCGCAAGATCGTGCTGGGTATCTTCGTCGCCGCCTTTGCCGTGATGATCTACGGGGTGGCCGTGCTGGGCTGGTGGATGGCGCAGATCTCCGGCGTGTTCCTGGCTGCCGCCATCATCGTCGGCGTCATCTCCCGCATGAGCGAAGAAGAGCTGACCTCCAACTTCATCGACGGTGCACGCGATCTGCTCGGCGTGGCCCTCATCATCGGTATCGCCCGCGGTATCGTGGTGGTGATGGATAACGGCATGATCACCCACACCATTTTGCACAGTGCAGAGGGGATCGTGACCGGCCTCTCCACCATCGTCTTCATCAACGTGATGTTCGTGCTGGAAGTGGTGCTCTCCTTCCTGGTGCCCTCTTCCTCCGGTCTGGCGGTGCTGACCATGCCGATCATGGCGCCGCTCGCCGACTTCGCCAACGTGGGCCGCGAGCTGGTGGTCACCGCCTACCAGTCCGCCTCCGGCCTGGTGAACCTGGTGACCCCGACTTCCGCCGTGGTCATGGGGGGGCTGGCCATTGCCAAGGTGCCCTATGTGCGCTGGCTGAAGTGGGTGGCCCCGCTGCTCGGCATGCTGACTGTGCTGATCGTGCTCTGCCTGAGCCTGGGCGCCGTGCTGGCATGAATGCCGACAGACATAGGGACAACAACGGGAGCCTGGGGCTCCCGTTTTTTATGGCTGGCAAGGTGGGGCGCCCGGGCTCTCCCGTGGCCTGGCTCCTTGCCGCGCGGGCACCAAAAAGGCG
>NZ_JBFODD010000035.1:42657-74538 GCF_040908115.1 Aeromonas sp. R7-1
GGGTCGCCTTCTGGCATCCAGCAGGGGTCAGCGGGCGTTTTCCAGGGTGCGCACCACGGCGGCGTGAGCCTGGCGGGTTCGGCTGATGTGGCGCGGGGCGATCAGTACCACGTCGTTGCCGGCCACGGCCCCCAGGATCTCGGGATTGGCGTTGCGATCCAGCAGGCGAGCCACCACGGTAGCGGCCCCCGGGGTGGTATGCACCAGCACCATCTGCTGGTTGTGGACCACGGCGCGCACCATGTCGTGGATGGAACGGGTGCTGCCGGCGGGCTCCAGCTGCTCGTCCACCAGGGTGTAGACCTTCTTGCCGTTGGCGTTCTGGGCCTTGGCGACCCCGAGACGGCGCAGCAGGCGGGAGATGGTGGACTGGCTGATGTCCGCAAAACCGCGGGCGGAGAGCTCGCGGCGGATCTCCTCCTGGGTGCTGTAACAGTGCTGGCCGATGATCTGGCGGCAGGCGTCGAGCTGGGCCAGGTCGGACTCTGGTTCTGCTGGGCGGCTGAGGGTGTTGACCATGGCGACTTCCTTTGGCGATGAGCGATGGCGGTCTCGCCCAGTCTGTCGTTCCGGCTTTTCATAGCGAAAAACACTAATGAGGAGCACTCAAGCAGGGGATGAGCGAGGTATATCCATTACGGGATGGCAAATTATAACCAAAGGGGGAATAAGTGATGTGACAGGGTTCAAAAATGGGCCCGATGGGGCCCACATGGATATCCTTTGTCGGCAGGAAATCAGTAGCGTTCGCTGACGATGTCCTGGGTGAAGGACTTCTCGCAGTATTTGCACTTCATCCGCACCGCCCCTTTCACCTCGCGCACCCGGAAGTAGCTCTCCACCGGTTCGTTGTGGGAGATGCAGTTGGAGTTGGGGCAGTGGAACACCCCTTCGATGAACTCCGGCAGCGCCAGTTGGTGCTTCTTCACCACCACGAAGTCTTCGATGATGTTGACGGTCGCCTTGGGGGCGAACAGGGCGAGCTGGTTGGCCTGCTGCTCGGTCAGACGGGTGTTCTCGATCTTGATGAGATCCTTCTTGCCGAGGGCGCCGGATTTGAGGTTGAAGCCGACGGTGATCCGCTCCTGGGTCTCGATCAGCTGGAACAGCTTGAGGATCTTGATGCCCTGGCCGGCGGGGACGTGGTCGATGACGGAGCCGTGGCGGATGGCTTCGACTTGCAGTTGGTTCTTCTCGGACATGATGTTCCCCTTTCCCTTAGACGGTTTCGTTCAGTACCAGTGCCAGCAGTGCCTGGCGGGCATAGACCCCGTTCTCCGCCTGCTGGAAGTAGTAGGCGTGGGGGGTCTTGTCGACGGCGACCTCGATCTCGTCAACCCGGGGCAGGGGATGGAGGATCTTCATGGTGGGCTTGGCCCCTTCCAGGGTCGCCAGCTCCAGCACGAACTTGGCGGCCATGTGCTTGTACTCGGTCTCGTCGAAGCGCTCCTTCTGGACGCGGGTCATGTAGAGGATGTCGAGCTCCGGCATCACCTCTTCCATGGTCTCGTGCACGCTGAAGCGGATGCCCTTCTCTTCCAGCTCCTCGCAGAGGTAGTCCGGCATGGCCAGCGCCTCCGGGGAGATGAAGAAGAAGCGGCAGTTGAACAGGCTCAGGGCCTGGGCCAGGGAGTGGACGGTGCGGCCGTACTTCAGGTCACCGACGAAGGCGACGTTGAGGCCGTCCAGCTTGCCTTGGGTCTCGTGGATGGAGAAGAGGTCGAGCAGGGTCTGGGTGGGATGCTGGTTGGAGCCGTCACCGCCGTTGATGACCGGCACCCGGGAGAACTCGGAGGCCAGACGGGCTGCCCCTTCCTTCGGGTGGCGCATCACCACCGCATCGGTGTAGGAGCTGATGATCTTGATGGAGTCGGCCAGAGTCTCGCCCTTCTTGGCGCTGGTGTTGCCGCCGTCGGCGAAGCCGATGATGTTGCCGCCCAGGCGCTGGACCGCGGTCTCGAAGGAGAGACGGGTGCGGGTGGAGGCTTCGAAGAAGCAACTGGCGACCAGCTTGTCTTTCAGCAGGCGGCTGTCGGGTTCGGCCTTCAACCGCTGTGCGGTGGCGACCACCAGTTCCATGTCGGACCGGGTCAGATCCGAGATGGAGATGACGTGTTTGTTATAGAGTGGATTGGTCATCGTCTGCATTCCCTTTGGCATCAATGAAGGTTTTTCCGGCACAAAAAAAAGCCCCTGAAACAGGGGCTCTTTTCAAAAAAAACGGGGGATCTGTGGGACGGGAACCGGAAACAACGGGGCCGCTCTGGTGCGCTCCACCCGTCTGCAAGGCTGCTTTTTTCATCAAAAACGGCATTGTCCTGTCCCGACCTTTTTCAAAACCGCACCGATTATAGGGCTGGTTTTTGAATTGTCAAAAATTTATTTCAGAGGCAGGATTTGCCCAGAAAAACGTTTAAGTGTCGCGAACGGGTCGACAAATCCAGAGTGCGTGCTGCGCCTGCAAGGGGGCGCCATCGGCGGCCATGCTGCGCAGGTAGCCGAGTCTGTGGTGCCCCTCCAGCAGGCAGTAGGGGTGGGGCAGGGGATGACCGTCCGGGTAGCAGGTTCCCGGGGCGGTGGCGAGGACGATGACAGGCTCGGACCAGGTGCCCCGGCGCAGCATGTCATCGCCGAGCCAGGAGCGGCGCACGTAGCGGTTGCTGCGCAGCATCTCGCCCCAGCGATCGATCACCTCCATGTGGCGGGAGTCTATCTGCTCGATAATCTGGGCGGTGGGCCAGTGCTCGCACTCGAACTGGTGGCTGGCGAGATCGATAAAGCTCCAGTTGGATTCAAAACCGCGCCAATGACGGTAAATCCACTGGGCGAGCACATTGGAGGGAATGGAGGGCACCAGGGGAGAGACTCTGTCCAGATAGTCGGCCAGGGTCTCCGTCTTGCGCTCATCCCGGAAGTTGAGGGGCGCAAGCTGTTGCAGCAGTCGGTAATTGAGCATGGGCAGCCTCCCTGAGCCTGGTTTCACCCTACCCCCATTTGTGTCCCATTCCTACCCCGTCGGGGCTGCAAATACAGCAGCTTACCCCCGCTCCTTGTTGGAATTGCGGGGATCTGCTCGTCATTTGTTCGATCGCATCGAAAGTGAGAAAAAAAGCCTTTACCTTTGACCTCCGCTTTGTATACTACGCCTCGTTTGTTGCAGGGGCGTAGTTCCAATTGGTAGAACAGCGGTCTCCAAAACCGATGGTTGCGGGTTCGAGTCCTGCCGCCCCTGCCATTTTTCAGAAAGGCCAGCTCATTGAGCTGGCCTTTCGCATTTCCGGCGTTTGCCACCGCCTCCGTTAGCCTCTTTTTCCCCGCTTCGCCGCTGCCATTTCTGTCAATGGAGGCCGCTTTTCCCCTGTGCTACACCTTGCTTCCTGCCAGATGGCGCCCTCAGGCGCATCGCATCCGGCGGGCCCAAGGCGCTTCAACAAGGAGAGAGCGATGAACAAGGCAGTGGATACGCGTCACCCCCATGCCCATGCCGGTGGCTGGGTCCCCCGGGATCAGGCCCATGTGGCGCGCTGGGTGCAGCGGCTGCGTCAGGCGGTCACCCGCCAGCCTCGCCCGCTGGTGGCCCCGATCGCCGGATTGAAGGCGCTGGTGGAGCAGGATCCTCTCCTGCATCAGCAGGCCCAGGGGATGTTTGACGAGGCGTGGCAGCACGAGCACAGCACGCCGCTCGGTCAGGTCCAGGTGCGCAGCTTCGATGAGTTCCTGCAGCTGCTCAACGGCATCATGACCACGGCCCCGGAAGCCTATCAGGATGTGCAGACCCAGGAGCCCGCCGGGCTGATCGGATTCCCCATCAATGCCCTGCTCAACTGGCCCATGGCGACGGCCGCCGGGTACGACTTCTTCGCCAATGCGCTGGTGAACCAGCAATTACGCAAGATCCTCGGTTACTGGGCCGACTTCCTGCAAAGTCCCGCGTCCCGTTATGTGCTGACCGAATCGGTGAGCCCCCTGGATCGCCAGACCCTGATCGTCCCCTGGCTCGGGGAGGTGGCGAAACGGGAGATGGTCAAGGTGGCGCAGGGGGCGCTCGGGACCGGCGACAACCCCACCCCAGAGCGCTTCGAGGGGATCTTCCACACCGCGCCGGGAGAGGAATACGAGGGCTTCGCCAGCTGGGACGACTTCTTCACCCGCCGCTTCTGCCCCGGCGTGCGGCCGGTGACGGCCCCGGACGATGACAGCGTGATCGCCAACGCCTGCGAGTCGGCCCCGCTGCAGGTGGTGACCGGGGTAAGGCGGCAGGACGCCTTCTGGCTCAAGGGGCAGCCCTATTCCCTGGACAACCTGCTGGACTTCGACCCGCGCGCCGCCGCGTTCGAGGGGGGCACCCTCTATCAGGCCTTCCTCAGCGCCCTCAGCTATCACCGCTGGCACAGCCCGGTGAGCGGCACGGTGCGCTCGGTCAAAGTGGTCAACGGCAGCTACTACCTGGCCAACCGCCACCAGGGTTTCGACAGCCCGGCGGGGCCCGACCCCAGCGCCCCGAACCAGTCCCAGCCCTTCCTCACCGCGGTGGCGACCCGGGCACTCATCTTCATCGAGGCGGACAACCCCAGGATCGGCCTGATGTGCGTGGTGCCGGTGGGCATGGCGGAGGTGTCGAGCTGCGAGGTGACGGTGCAGCCGGGGCAGCGGATCGCGAAGGGGGAGCAGCTCGGCATGTTCCACTTCGGCGGCTCCACCCACTGCCTGCTGTTTCGCCCCGGGGTCGAGCTGGCGTTCGACTTCTACGGCCAGCAGCCGGGGCTGGAGGCGACCAACCTGAGGATCAACACGGCGCTGGCGCGGGTGACATAACCCTGCTTCCTGATGGTACGAGGCCGCCTTCGGGCGGCCTCGCTGTTGTGAATCCCTCAGGGTTGTCGTTGCAGCAGGAGATCCAGATAGGCGCCTTCGATCAGCCGGGAGTGCTCGATACCGAGACGCGCCATGATGTCGTGAGCTTCCTGCATCCCCACCTCGCGCGGCTCGTCATCTTCCAGCACCACTTCCAGTTCGAGGAAGTGACCCAGCCCTTCAACCCGGTCGAGATGGATCCGGGTTCTGCCCACCAGAAACAGGGTCCGCTGTTTTCGCACTCTGCCAATCTGGCCGCAAGCCAGGGTGAGCGTTTCCCGCAGCTTGTCCGGCTCGTTCGTTGGCGTGATGTGGTAGTAGCTCTCCTTCGGACCCTGTTGATCAGGCCTGCGGTAGAAGATGAGCTGGCCTGCCGACGGGGAGAGCGTCCGCAATTTGAAGCGGCCCGATTCACAGCGAAAGAAGGTATCGTCCTGGGCGATGTCGACGGGGCCCTTGTCGGCGATGGCCGCAGCTTTGGGGATAAGGTCATCGACCCCGGCTATGCGGGCTTTGATCTCGATATTTCGTGGCATGGCAGCGGGTTCTCCTTGAAGACGGGATACCCAATCTAGCACAGTCCACGTTGTCGAGAGGGGAGCAACAGGGGGAGTACCAGCTCGGTTCCTGATGGATGCTCAACCCTGCCCGCCGACCCTCTTTGCAGGCACCTGAAACCGCCCTCAAGAGACAGGTCAGCGGGTGCTGGCCTGCTCTGCCGGTGCCTGCCCGTCATCCGCGACCTGACCTCATGGCCGCCTTAGGGCGGCCTTGTGGTGCCTGCGGGTGTCAGCATGGAATAGTGAACAGTCTGTTGCTGGTAGTGCGTTCTGTTGTTGATAGATGAAAAAATATCAGGATTCACTAAAGACCGTTCATGATTGTGCCGATAGAACTACCAAGATGGGGGTATTCCCGGCCCCCGGCTACCACAAGGATTCGTTGTCATGACTCTCTCGTTGCGCGGCAAGCTGCTCGCGGCCAGCCTGGGGGTAGTGCTGCTGATGGCAGCCCTGCTCGGTATTGTCGCCTTTCACACCCTCAAATCCCGCACCCTTGACGCCATCCAGAGCGAGGCGGTCAACTACGGCCACGCCCACTCGGTGGCCATCGGCAACTGGCTTGAGGATCGCAAGCACGCGGTCGACGCCCTGGCCGCCGTCATTGCGCGCGACCCCGACACGGCCCTGGTGCCCCACCTGTTGCAGACCCGCACCTCCGGCGGTTTCGGCCTCACCTATTTTGGTTCGGCGCAGGGGGAGATGACCCGCCACGATCCCGCCCTCAACACCGCCAACTATGACCCCAGGGCCCGCCCCTGGTACCAGAACGCCGACAAGGCGGGCAAGCTCATCGTCACGCCGCCCTATGTCAGCGTGACCATGCAGCAGATGGTGGTGACCCTGGCCGAGCCGGTGAACCACCAGGGCCGGGTGATCGGGGTGGCCGGGGCGGATCTCTCCCTCGACGCCCTCATCGACGAGGTGCTGGCCATGAAGGTGCAGGGGGAGGGCTACGCCATGCTGCTCGATCGCACCGGCCTCATCGTCGGCCACCCGAACAAGGAGCTGGCGCTCAAGCAGGTGGCGGAGCTGGATCCCGGCCTCACCGGGGCGGCGCTGGATGCGTGGAGCCGCGACGGTGAACTGCACGGCGCCAACCTGAACGGGCGCGAGGTGCTGCTCTCGGTGCAAGGCGTGCCCGGCACCGACTGGCTGCTCGCCATGGTGATGTACAAGGAGGTGCTGGAGGCGCCGCTCGCCTCCCTGCTGTGGCAACTGGTGGGGCTGACCCTGGTGCTGCTGCTGGTGTTCGGTGCCCTGCTCATCGCCATGTTCAACTACCTGTTCGCGGATCTGGGACGGGTCTCCAGGGCGCTTGCCGACATCGCCCACGGGGAGGGGGATCTCACGGTGCAGATCGCCACCCGCAGCCAAGATGAGGTGGGGCAGCTGGCCCAGAACTTCAACCAGTTCGTGGCGCGACTGCACGGCATCGTCAGCCGCTTGCGGGACGTCACCGTCGAGCTGGCGGCCCAGTCCCGCACCCAGGCGGCGGGGGCCGAGGCCCGCAGCCAGCGGGTGCGCCAGCAGCAGGACGAGATCGTCATGGTGGCGACCGCGGTGACCGAGATGGCTTCCGCCACCCAGGAGATCGCCGGCAACGCCGAGTTTGCCGCCAACACCGCCGGCGATGCGGTGCGCCTCGCGGTGGCCGGCCAGTCCCAGGTCGGCCAGAGCCAGCGCAGCATCACGGGGCTGGCGGGGGAGGTCTCCGACGCCAGCCAGACCATCCACGAGCTGGATGGCCACGCCCAGCAGATCAGCGGCATTCTGGCCACCATCAGCGGCATCGCCGAGCAGACCAATCTGCTGGCCCTGAACGCCGCCATCGAGGCGGCTCGGGCCGGGGAGCAGGGGCGCGGCTTTGCCGTGGTGGCGGACGAGGTGCGGGTGCTGTCGCGCCGCACCCACGACTCCACCGCCGAGATCCAGCAGATGATCGAGGCGCTGCAGCAGACCACCCGCAAGGCGGTGGGCGGCATGGAGACCAGTCGCCAGCTGGCGGGCACCAGCGTGGAGGACGCCGAAGCGGCGAATCTCAGCCTGGGCAGGATCAACGAAGCCATCGGCGCCATCAGCGACATGGCGACCCAGATAGCGGCGGCGGCCGAGGAGCAGACCTCGGTGACCGGCGAGATCAGCCGCAACACCGAGAATATCCGCCACGTCTCCCAGGCGCTGGCGGCCCAGGCCGGCGAAGAGGCCGTCCAGGCGGCCCAGCTCAAGTCTCTCACCGAGCGGCTGGAGCAGGAGATCGGGCGCTTCCGGCTCTAGGCTGCGACCCGGATGTGACAAAGGCGACCCCGGGGTCGCCTTTATTCATCCGGTGTATGGATATTATTTCACCATGCACCCGCTGAATAATGCCGGGTCCTGGCCCTGCAACGGGCGCAGGCAGAGGCTCAGAGAGGCTTGATGTAGCTGTAGAATTCGTTGTCCCGCTGGTAGCCGTGCCCTTCGTAGAGGGCCTGAGCCTGCCGGTTGTCGGTGGCGGTGCTCAGCATCAGGAAGGCGGCGCCCGTCTCCTGGCCGTGGCGATCGGCCCGCGCCAGCAGCGCCTGGGCCACTCCCTGCTGGCGGGCCGCCGGCGCCACGAACAGATCGTACAGCAGCCAGACGGGCTTCAGGGCGAGGGAGCAGAACAGGGGATAGAGGTGGGCAAATCCCAGCACCTCTCCCGCCTCGCTCTGGGCCACGAAGAGCACCGACTCCCCGGCGGTGCAGCGCTCCAGCAGGAAGGCTTCGGCGGCCTCGGGCCGGGCAGGCAGCCGGTAGAACGCCCGGTATTCCACGAACAGGGGGGTGACCCGGGGAATGTCCCCGGGGGTGGCCTGGAAGATCCTCATGGGGCGTTCCCCGCCGGATCCTGGTTGACCCAGATCAGCCGGTCGGTGGCAAAGCCGAGCCCCCGGGCCCGCTCGACCAGGGCCTCTACCTTCTCTTTGGGGGGATGGGGCGTGCGGGAGAGGATCCAGAGGTACTGGAGGTTGTAACTGCTCACCAGGGAGAGGTCATAGTCCGTCGCCAGCACGTTGTAGCTGCCGTAGAAGGGGCCGAAGAAGCTCACCTTGAGGCGCCCCTCGTCGCTGTCGCCCACGAAGTAGGCGCGCCCCTCGGCCTCGCGCCACTCCCCCTGTTCGTCCTGCCCCCGGTTGATCACCCTGACACCGCCGTCATCCCGCAGGCTGTAGGTGGCAGTGACCCGGTTCAGGCCGCGCTCGAAACCGTGATCGAGGCGGGCCACCTCGTACCAGGTGCCCAGGTAGCGGTCGAGCTGGAAGGGCTTGACCACCTGGTGTCCCGGTGGAATGCCGGTGCAGGCGGTGGCCAGCAGGGTCAGAACGAGCAGGATCAGTGTGCGCATGTCATCCCTCCACGATACGCAGTTGTCCCGAGCGGAAGCGTGCCGCGTGTTCGCTCGGGGTGTTGCCAAAGAAGCGTTTGTATTCGCGACTGAACTGGGAGCCGCTCTCGTAGCCTACCTTGTCCGCCGCCACCCCGGCCTTGAGGCCGTCGTGCAGCATCATCAGCCGCGCCCGGTGCAGGCGCAGGGTCTTGATGTACTGCAGGGGCGAGGTGGCGGTGGCCGCCTTGAAGTGGTGGTGGAAGGCCGAGACGCTCATGTTTGCCTCCCGGGCCAGCTCCTCCACCGTCAGGTTCTCGGTAAAGCGCTGCTCCATGATACGCAGCACCCGGGCTATCTGGCTCACCTGGCTGTGACGGCTGGCCATGGCCAGCAGGGCGGGGGCTCCCCCTTCGTGCAGGGCGTGGAACAGGATCTCGCGCACGATCTGGGGCCCCAGCACCCGGGCGTGGAGCGGTTTGTCCATCACGTCGATGAGGCGCTCCACCGCGCAGAGCATGGTCTCGGAGAGGGGCACGGAGACGACGCCGCGACCCGGCTCCGCCGGGGCGGGGGCCGCGTCCCCCATCTCCAGCAGCAGGGCCTGCAGCGCCGCCACGTCGATCTCCACCGAGAGCCCCACCAGAGGGGATTCGGGGGAGGCGAAGCACTCGCACTCGCAGGGCAGCGGCAGGGTCATCATCAGGTAATGCTCGGGGTCGTAGCGGAAGGTGAAGTCCGAGAGATAGCCCACCTTGTGCCCCTGCAGGATGATGATCATGCGCGGGCGGTAGAGCACCGGGATGCGGTCGTGATGCTCCGTGGTGTAGATGAGGTGCACGCCGGGCACGGGGGCGGCGGTGATCCCCGGGTGGGGTGCCAGGGCGGCGAGTCGGCTGGCGAGGGCGGACTGGTGGGTCGCCGCGATGGGCTGATTTGTACTCATTTATCCAGGCTCAGTAGAAATAGGCAAGAAATCGGCAGAAAGCTCCCTTGATGGTAGGGGGTTATAAGAGAAAAATGCAACCCATACCTTACCGACTACGACCACCCCGGGAGATCCCATGAACAACTTCATCCTGCACACCCCCACCAAGGTGCTGTTCGGCAAGGGCCAGGTGGCCCAGCTGCGCGGCCAGATCCCCAGCGACGCCCGCATCCTCGTCACCTACGGCGGTGGCAGCGTGGTGCGCAGCGGCCTGCTGGACCAGATCCGCAGCGAGCTGGCCGGCCTGACCCTGTTTGAATTTGGCGGCATCGAGCCCAACCCCACCTACGAGACCCTGATGGGTGCCGTCGAACTGGCCCGCGCCGAGAAGATCGACTTCCTGCTGGCGGTGGGTGGCGGCTCCGTGCTGGACGGCTCCAAGTTCATCGCCGCGGCCGCTCACTACGATCCGGCCAAGGATCCCTGGCACATCCTCGAGACCGTCGGGGGCGAGGTGGCCTCCGCCATTCCTCTGGGCAGCGTGCTGACCCTGCCGGCCACCGGTTCCGAGATGAACATGGGCGCCGTCATCACCCGCAAGAGCACAGGGGACAAGCAGCACTTCTTCTCGCCCTTCGTGATGCCGCGCTTCGCCGTGCTCGACCCCGTGCTCACCTACACCCTGCCCGCCCGTCAGGTGGCCAATGGGGTGGTGGATGCCTTCATCCACACCCTGGAGCAGTACCTCACCTACCCGGTGGATGCCAAGGTGCAGGATCGCTTCGCAGAAGGGCTGCTGCTGACCCTGGCGGAAGAGGGGCCCAAGGCGCTGGTGGAGCCGGAAAACTACGACGTGCGTGCCAACATCATGTGGAGTGCCACCCTGGCACTGAACGGCCTGATCGGAGCCGGCGTGCCCCAGGACTGGGCCACCCACATGCTGGGCCACGAGATCACCGCCCTGCACGGTCTGGACCACGCCCAGACCCTGGCGGTGGTGCTGCCCGCCCTGCTGCAGGCCAAGCGCGAGCAGAAGCGCGCCAAGCTGCTGCAATACGCCGAGCGGGTCTGGGATCTGCGCAGCGGCAGCGAGGAAGAGCGCATCGACGGTGCCATCGCCGCCACCCGCGACTTCTTCGAGCGGATGGGGATCAAGACCCGGCTGCGGGATTACGTGGCCGACGCCCGGATCGACGCCCTGCTGGCCAAGCTCGAAGAGCACGGCATGACCGCCCTGGGTGAGCACGGCGACATCGACCTGGCCCAGAGCCGGCATATTTATGAGGCGGCCTGGTAAGCAGAGCGCGCCTGAAACGGGCCCAAGGCCCGGTTGCACCAGGGGGCCCGAACCCGCCAGCAGGCGGGGACGCGGCCCCCTGATCGTTGCAAAATGGTTACTTTTTCCCTTTTCATCTCATCAGATGAGCCAACGGCAGATTTCGTAAGAACAAAAAACGCTAAGGTAGAGGCCGGGTTAAACATTTTTTTTGACTGGTTGGATCACTTTTTTTAGCGCTTTTTGCTGGTATAAGCCCCTAATTTGGTTTGTTTTTTTTAATCATGGTCCGGGATGGGCTGAATTCTGTACCCGCCCGCCCGGGGCCGTGGTTGTAATAAAACTCCAAAATTTGATACTAATCACCCTCGCGCCTGAAAAGCGGGGGCCTGACCGTGACAGGAGGTCGAGGTGAAGCCTGCTGATTTTCATAACAAAGGGCCCGTGACCTGCACTTTGATCATGCCTTGTCCCCTCAGACATGAGAGACTTGGCGATGATTGTTTATTAACCATCAGGGAATAGTCATGCAGATTGGAATACCGAGAGAGAGTCTCGCCGGTGAGACCCGGGTCGCAGCGACCCCGGCCACTGTCGAGCAGCTGAAAAAGCTCGGCTTCGAGGTTGCCATCGAGGCCGGTGCCGGCCTGCGAGCCAGCTTCGATGATGCCGCCTTCGAGGCTGCCGGTGCCAGCGTGGTACCGAACGTCTGGCAAGCCGACCTTGTCTTCAAGGTCAACGCGCCGACCGAGGCCGAAATCGCACAAATTAAGGATGGTGCCACCCTGGTGAGCTTCATCTGGCCCGCCCAGAACCCCGAGCTGGTCAAGAAGCTTTCCGAGCGCAACATCAATGTGATGGCGATGGACATGGTGCCGCGGATCTCCCGTGCCCAGTCCCTCGACGCCCTCTCTTCCATGGCCAACATCGGTGGCTATCGCGCCGTCGTGGAAGCCGCGCACCAGTTCGGTCGCTTCTTCACCGGCCAGATCACCGCCGCCGGTAAAGTACCGCCCGCCAAGGTGCTGGTCATCGGTGCCGGTGTGGCCGGTCTGGCCGCCATCGGGACCGCCGGTTCCCTCGGTGCCATCGTGCGTGCCTTCGATACCCGTCTGGAAGTGGCCGAGCAGATCGAGTCCATGGGTGGGGAATTCCTCAAGCTGGACTTCGGCGGCGAAGATGGCGCTTCCAGCGACGGTTACGCCAAGGTGATGAGCGAAGAGTTCATCAAGGCCGAGATGGAGCTGTTCGCCCAGCAGGCCAAGGAAGTGGACATCATCATCACTACCGCCCTGATCCCGGGCAAGCCGGCACCCAAGCTCATCACCAAGGAAATGGTGGACAGCATGAAGCCGGGCTCCGTCATCGTGGACATGGCGGCCCAGGCCGGCGGCAACTGCGAATACACGGTACCGGGTGAACTGCATGTCACTGACAACGGCGTCAAGGTGATCGGTTACACCGATCTGCCGGGCCGCCTGCCTGCCCAATCCTCCCAGCTCTACGGCACCAACCTGGTGAACCTGATGAAGCTGATGTGCAAGGAGAAGGACGGCAACGTCGCCATCGACTTCGAAGACGTGGTGCAGCGCAACATGACGGTGGTCCAGGCCGGTGAAGTGACCTTCCCGCCCCCCGCCATCTCCGTCTCTGCCGCCCCGCAGAAACCCGCTGCCGCCAAACCGGCCGCCAAGAAGGAAGAGGCCAAGCCCTCCAACAAGAAGTTCGTGTTCGGTGCCCTCGGCATCGCCGCCTTCGGTTGGGTGGCCGCCGTAGCGCCTGCCGCCTTCCTCTCCCACTTCACCGTCTTCATCCTGGCCTGCGTGGTCGGTTACTACGTGGTGTGGAACGTCTCTCACGCCCTGCACACGCCGCTGATGTCGGTCACCAATGCCATCTCCGGCATCATCGTGGTCGGTGCGCTGTTGCAGATTGGACAAGGGTCGACCCTGGTCACCGTGCTGGCCTTTGTCGCCGTGCTGATTGCCAGTATCAACATCTTCGGTGGCTTCACCGTCACTCAGCGCATGCTGAAGATGTTCCGTAAGGATTAAGGGGGTTTAACGTGTCTCAAGGACTGGTAACAGCATCCTATATCGTTGCCGCCGTGCTCTTCATCCTCAGTCTCGCGGGACTGTCGAAGCAAGAAACGGCCAAGCATGGCAACCTGTTCGGTATCGCGGGGATGGCCATCGCCCTGCTCGCCACCGTCTTCAACCCGGAAACCAGTGGCGTCCACTGGATCATCCTGGCCATGGCCATCGGTGGCGCCATCGGCGTGCGTCTGGCCCTCAAGGTCGAGATGACCGAGATGCCCGAGCTGGTGGCCGTGCTGCACAGCTTCGTGGGCATGGCAGCGGTGCTGGTGGGCTTCAACAGCTTCATCGATCTGCACCCCTCCGCCCCCGCTGAAGTGGTGGTCTCCGTCGGTTCCAACCTGGATGCGACCCTGGCAGCCGCCCGGGCGGCGTTCGAGCAGGCGGCAAGCGTCGCCCAGGTCGAGCACCTCTCCGGCGCCATGCTGAACATCCACCTGGTGGAAGTGTTTCTGGGCGTCTTCATCGGTGCCGTGACCTTCACCGGTTCCGTGGTGGCGTTCGGCAAGCTGCGTGGCCTCATCTCTTCCAAGCCGCTGATGCTGCCGCACCGCCACAAGCTGAACCTGCTGGCCGTGGTGGTCTCCATCGCGCTGATGATCCACTTCGTCAACGCCGGTGGCTCCACCTTCGCCCTGCTGGTGATGACCCTGATCGCCTTCGCCTTTGGCTGGCACTTGGTCGCCTCCATCGGTGGTGCGGACATGCCGGTGGTGGTCTCCATGCTGAACTCCTACTCCGGTTGGGCGGCGGCGGCGGCGGGCTTCATGCTCTCCAATGACCTGCTGATCGTCACCGGTGCCCTGGTGGGTTCCTCCGGTGCCATCCTCTCCTACATCATGTGCAAGGCGATGAACCGCTCCTTCATCTCCGTGATCGCAGGAGGCTTTGGCTCCGACGGCGTGGCCTCCACCGCCGAGCAGGAGCTGGGCGAATACCGCGAGACCAACGCCGAAGACGTGGCCGACATGCTGAAGAACGCCAGCTCCGTCATCATCACCCCGGGCTACGGCATGGCGGTGGCGCAGGCCCAGTACCCGGTGGCCGAGATCACCCAGAAGCTGCGTGATCGCGGCGTCAAGGTGCGCTTCGGCATCCACCCGGTGGCCGGTCGTCTGCCTGGTCACATGAACGTGCTGCTGGCGGAAGCGAAAGTCCCCTATGACATCGTGCTGGAAATGGACGAGATCAACGATGACTTCGCCGACACCGACGTGGTGCTGGTGATCGGTGCCAACGACACCGTCAACCCGGCCGCCATGGAAGATCCGGGCAGCCCCATCGCCGGCATGCCGGTGCTGGAAGTGTGGAAGGCGCAGAACGTCATCGGCTTCAAGCGCTCCATGAACACTGGCTACGCCGGTGTCCAGAACCCGCTGTTCTTCAAGGAGAACACCCAGATGCTGTTTGGCGATGCCAAGGCCAGCGTCGAGGCCATCCTGAAGGCGCTGTAAGCGTTGACCGGATGAGACAAAAAGGGGGCTTCGGCCCCCTTTTTTTATGACCAGAGTGGATGACCGTGGCAGGGAACAGACAGACGGTGGTGCCTGCCTGTCCGGACTGACTGACGAGCCATGGCTCAATTAAAGTTGAGCAAAAGCACCAAAAAACCACCTTGAAGGCCTCTCATGGGGCCTTTTTGTCATTTCAGTCGTGATTTTGCTCACATTTTGTGGTGTTGTCTCACCAGTCGGGCATAATGCCCGCGCAAAAAGCGGATTTGCTCAATTTTATTTGAGTCCGCTTCGAATATCCTTACCCAACGTTGACCGGATGACCCCATGACCGAGGTAGCTCCCTTGCGCGACGCCAGCACACTGACCGATGAAGAGCGCCATCTGATTGCCAGCTTCGAGCCTGCGGTGGCGGCGCTGTCCGCCCTGTTTGGCCCTGGCTGCGAGGTGGTGCTGCACGCCTTTGACAGTCTGCACGCCTCCGTCATCAAGATTGCCAACGGCCACATCACCGGCCGCCAGGAGGGAGCGCCGGTCACCGATTTTGCGCTCGACAAGTTGCACAGTGCCGCCGGCAGCCAGTGGAGCAGCTATTTCTCCCGCTCCCGGGAGGGCACCCTGCTGAAGTCTTCGTCCATCACCATCAGCAACCGCGAGGGCAAACCCATCGGTATGCTGTGCGTGAATTTCAGCCTGGACACGCCCCTTGGCAGCCTGCTCGACACCTTTGCCCCGCCCGCAGTGCCCCCTGCCCACGGCACCGAGACCTTCGCCAGCTCGGTGGATGATCTGGTGGCGCAGGTGATCGCCAAGGTGGACAGGGATCCCGGGCTGGGCAGCAGCGTGCGCAACAAGGCGATCGTGCACCGGCTCTACGACATGGGCATCTTCGAGATCAAGGATGCAGCCCAACTGGTGGCCGAGCTGCTCGGCATCTCCCGCCATACCGTTTACCTGCATATCCGCAATCACAAGGCGGAACTGGCCGAACAACAATGACGAGCCCGCACGCGGGCGCCATGAACATGAGACACATCGCAATGAACGCACAATGGACCGACTTTATTACCCTGCTCAAGCGTGAAGTGGTGCCGGCCCTCGGCTGCACCGAGCCCATGTCGGTCGCCCTGGCGGCGGCCAACTGCCGCAAGCTGCTGGGGCAGGTACCGACTCGCACCCGCGTCTGGGTCAGCGGCAATCTGTTCAAGAACGGCATGGGGGTCGGCGTGCCCGGCACCGGCATGATCGGCCTGCCGGTGGCCGCCGCCGTCGGCATCACCGGTGGCAACCCGGATGCCGGGCTGGAGGTGCTCAAGAGCCTCACGCCGGATCAGGTCGAGGCGGCCAAGGGGCTGCTGCCCACCATAGAGGTGGATGTGAAGGATGTGCCCGACGTGCTCTACGCCGAGGTGCTGGCCGAAGTGGAGGGGCACAGCGCCCGGGTGGTGATCTGTACCGACCATACCCGCATCGTGCTGATGGAGAAGGATGGCGAGGTGCTGATGGTGCAGGACAGCGCACCCGGGGTGCAGATCCAGCCAGCCAAGGCCGACAAGCCCGCCATGACCCTGAAGGAGATCGTGGCCTTCGCCCTGGAGGTGCCGCTGGTCGAGATCGACTTCATCCGCGAGGCGGCCACCATGAACCAGGCGCTGGCGGATGAAGGGCTGCAGGGCTATGGCCTGCGCATCGGCAAGATCCTCACCGATCAGGTGGAGCGCAAGCTGCTCTCCGACGACCTGATGACCCTGGCCATGCGCCTGTCGTCTGCCGCCTCCGATGCGCGGATGGATGGCGCCATGCTGCCCGCCATGTCCAACTCCGGTTCCGGCAACCAGGGCATTGCCGCCACCATGCCGGTGGTCGCCGCGGCCCGCTTCCTCAAGGCCGATGACGAGCAGCTGGCCCGTGCCCTGGTGATGAGCCACCTGGTGGCCATCTACATCAAGGCCTACCAGAACAAGCTCTCCGCCCTGTGTGCCGCCAGTACCGCCGCCATGGGATCGGGGGCCGCCATCACCTGGCTGCTGGGGGGCCAGTTCGAGCAGATCAGCCACTGCATCAACAACATGATTGGGGATGTTTCCGGCATCATCTGCGACGGCGCCGGCAGCGCCTGCTCCATGAAGGTCTCCACCTCCACCTCGGCGGCGGTGAAATCCTCGCTGATGGCCATCAACAACCTGCGCGTGCCCCAGAGCGAGGGGATCGTCTCGGACGATGTGGACCAGACCATCGCCAACCTGGGCCGCCTCTCCAGGGAGGGGATGCTGGATACCGACATCGAGATCATCAACATCATGCGGGCCAAGCAGCAGGGTAAGCACCAGTGACCCCGGAGTGCCGCCGTCGGACAATAAAAAACCGGAGCCAGTGGCTCCGGTTTTTTATTGTCCGTTCGCTACTCAGCCGCGACCGAGACGGTTGTCCGGGTAGTTCTTGGCCAGCACTTCTCGGGCATGCTGGGCCAGGGTCGGCATCTTCAGGGTGTCATAGGCGTTGACCATGATCTCCAGCGCCTTCTCGGTCTCCACTGTGTCGGGATAGGTCTCGACGATCAGCTTGGCGCGGTTGGCGGCGGCGATCAGGGCGTCACGCTTGACGTAGTACTCGGCTACCCCCAGGTCATAGCGGGCAAGACGGTTCTTCAGGCCGATCATGCGGGCACGGGCATCGGCTGCATAGTTGCTGTTGGGGTAGTTCTGCAGCAGGGTCTTGAAGTCCTGGAAGGCCTGACGGGCGTAGGAGGGGTCCTTGTCATCCCGATTGATGCCGAGGAAATCCTGGAAGAAGTTGTAATCCGCCGCCATGTTGGTCAGGCCGCGCATATAGAAGACGTAATCGATGTTCTTGTGCGCCGGGTTCAGGCGGATAAAACGGTCGATGTTGGCGATCGCCTGGGCGGTATCATCCTGCTTGTAGTAGGCATAGATGAGATCGAGCTGAACCTGGTTGGAGTAGGCACCGAACGGGTAACGAGAGTCCAGCGCTTCCAGCAGTTCGATGGCATTGAGGTAGTTGCCGGTATCCAGTTTGATGCGGGCTTTCTGGTACAGAACTTCCGGCGGTTCGTCGGGAACCTTGGGTTTGGTGCTGGAACAGCCAGTGATCAGAGTAGCGACCAAGGCGAGCGACATCAGCAGGTGAGACTTCTTTCCCATCAACAACATCCGGTCCATTTCCACGAAATTGGCAAAGTATCCGTTATGCTTGGCTAAAAGAAAAGCTAGAATACCCGGATTATTTCGAATTGATACCCCCGCTCAAGAGACCATACATGAGCCAGCATATTGAACTGACAGGCGAATTTCAGGATCACCAATTCGGGCAACGACTCGACCAGGCCCTAGCCGAATTGTTTCCCGACTACTCCCGGACCCGCATCAAGGAGTGGATTTTACAGGACAGAGTGACCCTGGACGGTCAGGTTGCCAATACCCCGCGCGAGAAAGTGGTGGCCGGGCAGCAGGTACATGTGAATGTGGAACTGGCAGACGACACCCGCTGGGATGCCCAGAACATCGAGCTGAACATCGTCTATGAAGATGAACACATCCTGGTGATCGACAAGCCGGCCGGCCTGGTGGTTCACCCGGGCGCCGGTACGCCGGACGGCACCGTGCTCAACGCCCTGCTGCACCGCTACCCCGGCATCGCCGAGGTCCCCCGCGCCGGTATCGTGCACCGTCTGGACAAAGACACCACGGGACTGATGGTGGTGGCCAAGACCATTCCCGCCCAGACCCACCTGGTGGAAGCCCTGCAGGCACGCCAGATCACCCGTGAGTACGAGGCGATTGCCATCGGTCACATGACCGCCGGCGGCACCGTCGATGCCCCCATCGGTCGTCACCCGACCCAGCGTACCCACATGGCAGTGGTGCCCAACGGGCGCGAGTCCGTCACCCACTACCGGGTGCACGAGAAGTTCCGTGGTCACACCCGTCTGCGGTTGCGCCTGGAGACCGGCCGTACCCACCAGATCCGTGTCCACATGGCCCACATCAAGCATCCGCTGGTGGGGGATCCCGCCTACGGCGGTCGTCTGCGTCTGCTGCGCAACGCCACCCCCGAACTGACCGAGGCCCTGCGCGCTTTCCACCGTCAGGCGCTGCACGCCACCATGCTGAAGCTGGCGCACCCCATCACGGGTGAAGTGATGGAGTGGCACTCCCCCACGCCGCAGGACATGGTGGCGCTGATGGAAGTGCTGCGGGCGGATACCCTGGCCAATCCGGACGATCTGGTCTGGAACTGATCCCGAGGGCGGCCTTGCGACGATTCCTGCCGTAACCTGCCCTCCATGATCTGATGCGGGGCCCCTTGACTGGTTGCAGCCAAGGGGCCCCGTTTTCATATGAACGAAAGGAGCCACAGATGAACTGGATCGCACCCGACTGGCCCGCACCGGGCAATGTCAGGGCTCTCTCGACCACCCGGGACGGCGGCATCAGCGAAGGGGTCTTTGCCGGTCTGAACCTCGGGGCCCATGTGGGCGATGCACCGGCCAGGGTCGAGGCCAACCGCGCCCGACTGCAACAGGTGGCGGGGATCCCCGGCACTCTCAACTGGCTCAACCAGGTACATGGCATCGCCGTCCATCCGGTGAGCGACCGTTATGAGCGCGCACCGGATGCCGATGCCGCCTGTGCGCATGAGGCGGGGCAGGCCTGCATCGTGATGACTGCCGACTGCCTGCCGGTGCTGTTCTGCGATCGGGCAGGCACCGTAGTGGCGGCGGCCCATGCCGGTTGGCGCGGATTGCTGGGGGGCGTATTGGAGGCAAGCATCGCCGCCATGGGCTGCGAGCCTGGCGAGATCCTGGCCTGGCTGGGCCCGGCCATCGGTCCCGCCGCGTTCGAAGTGGGTGGCGAAGTGCGTGAGGCCTTCATGACGGAGCAGGCGGAAGCGGCGACTGCATTCGTGCCATCCCTCAACGAAGGGAAATGGCTGGCGGATATCTACCAGCTGGCCCGACTGCGCCTCGCCCGCGCCGGTGTCACCGCCATCTATGGCGGCGAATACTGCACCTTCAGCGACAGCGAGCGCTTCTACTCCTATCGCCGCGACGGACAGACGGGTCGCATGGCCTCCCTTGTGTGGCTGGAAAAATAGCCGAAGAGGCGCTCGCGAGTGGCCGCAAGCGCCTCTTCACTCCTTGGTGATGGCCCTTTGGCGACCATGTCTTGCTGCCGAGCAGGCTCAGGGTGCAGGCTGCCATTGCGAGGTCGTTTTCCCTCGGTCACCGCTATTGAGGAAAAAATAAACAGCCACCCCTTGAAATTGCCCTTCAAGACCACATCTTCCTTGTCAGAAAGCGATGTTGTTGCCGCGCATGCGGCGTCTGTCTTGAAGGGGGAGTGCAATGCGCCTCGATCGCCTGACCAGCAAATTCCAGATTGCCATTTCCGATGCCCAGTCTCTTGCACTGGGTCGTGACCACCAATTCATCGAACCCGTCCATCTGATGAGCGCCTTGCTCAATCAGGACGGCGGATCCATTCGTCCGCTGCTCACCCTGACCGGGCTCGACATCAATACCCTGCGCTCGCGCCTCGGCGAGGAGCTGGATCGCCTGCCCCGCGTCAGTGGGGTGGAAGGGGACGTACAGCTCTCCAACGGCCTCGGCCGCCTGCTCAACGTCTGCGACAAGCTGGCCCAGCAGCGCAAGGATCAGTTCATCTCGTCCGAGCTGTTCGTGCTGGCGGCCCTGGACGAGAAGGGGACGCTGGGCGAGCTGCTGCGTGCCCAGGGGCTGACCAAGGAAAAACTCGAGGCAGCCATCGACAAGGTCCGTGGCGGCAAGAAGGTGGAGGATGCCAACGCCGAGGAGAATCGCCAGGCGCTGGAGAAGTACACCATCGATCTCACCGAGCGGGCCGAACTCGGCAAGCTCGACCCGGTGATCGGCCGGGATGACGAAATTCGCCGCACCATCCAGGTGCTGCAACGCCGCACCAAGAACAACCCGGTGCTGATCGGCGCACCCGGCGTCGGCAAGACCGCCATCGTCGAGGGGCTGGCCCAGCGCATCATCAATGGCGAAGTGCCGGAAGGGCTCAAGAACAAGCGGGTGCTCTCCCTGGACATGGGGGCCCTGGTGGCCGGAGCCAAGTATCGCGGCGAGTTCGAGGAGCGGCTCAAAGCGGTTCTGAACGATCTGGCCAAGGAGGAGGGCAGCGTCATCCTCTTCGTGGACGAGCTGCACACCATGGTCGGTGCCGGCAAGGGCGAGGGTGCCATGGATGCGGGCAACATGCTCAAGCCCGCCCTGGCCCGCGGCGAGCTGCACTGCGTCGGGGCCACCACCCTCGATGAGTACAGGCAGTACGTGGAGAAGGATGCCGCGCTGGAGCGCCGTTTCCAGAAGGTGCTGGTGGAGGAGCCCTCGGTGGAGGACACCATCGCCATCCTGCGTGGCCTGAAGGAGCGCTACGAGCTGCACCACCATGTGCAGATCACCGACCCCGCCATCGTCGCGGCGGCCCAGCTCTCCCACCGCTACATCGCGGATCGCCAGCTGCCTGACAAGGCCATCGACCTCATCGACGAGGCGGCGGCCAGCATCCGGCTCCAGATCGACTCCAAGCCGGAATCCCTGGACCGGCTCGAGCGGCGCATCATCCAGCTCAAGCTGGAGCAGCAGGCGCTGATGAAGGAGGACGATGACGCCAGCCGCAAGCGCCTCGATCTGCTCAATCAGGAGCTGACGGAAAAAGAGCGGGAATACAACGAGCTGGAAGAGGTGTGGAAGGCCGAGAAGGCTGCCCTCGCCGGGACTCAGCACATCAAGGCAGCACTGGAGCAGGCCCGTCAGGATCTCGAGGTGGCGCGCCGCGCAGGGGACTTGGGCCGCATGTCCGAGTTGCAGTACGGCCGCATCCCGGAGCTGGAGAAACAGCTGGATCTCGCCACCCAGGCCGAGATGCAGGAGACCAGCCTGCTGCGCAACCGGGTCACCGACGTGGAGATCGCCGACGTCCTGGCCCGCTGGACTGGCATTCCGGTGGCCCGCATGCTGGAAGGGGAACGGGAGAAGCTGCTGCGGATGGAGGATCAGCTGCACAGCCGGGTGATCGGCCAGGAAGAGGCGGTGGACGCCGTCTCCAACGCCATTCGTCGCTCTCGTGCCGGGCTGTCCGACCCGAACCGCCCCATCGGCTCCTTCCTCTTCCTCGGCCCCACCGGGGTGGGCAAGACCGAGCTGTGCAAGGCGCTGGCGGAGTTCCTGTTCGATACCCAGGACGCCATGGTGCGGATCGACATGTCCGAGTTCATGGAGAAACACAGCGTGGCCCGTCTGGTGGGGGCGCCTCCGGGATACGTGGGTTACGAGGAAGGGGGGTATCTCACCGAGGCGGTGCGCCGTCGCCCCTACTCGGTGATCCTGCTGGACGAGGTGGAGAAGGCGCATCCCGATGTCTTCAACATCCTGTTGCAGGTGCTGGACGATGGCCGCCTGACCGACGGTCAGGGGCGTACCGTGGACTTCCGCAACACGGTCGTCATCATGACCTCCAACCTCGGGTCTGATCTCATCCAGGAGCACCACTCCGAGAAGGATTACGACGAGATGAAGGCCATGCTGATGGAGGTGCTGACCCGCAGCTTCCGGCCGGAGTTCATCAACCGGATCGACGAGACCGTGGTGTTCCACCCCCTCGGTGAGGAGCACATCAAGTCCATCGCCCGCATCCAGCTCAAGAGCCTGATGAACCGTCTGGAGTCCCAGGGCTTCGAGGTGGAGGTGAGCGAGGAGCTGCTGACCAAGCTGGTTCATGCCGGGTTCGATCCCGTCTACGGGGCGCGCCCCCTCAAGCGGGCGATCCAGCAGAAGGTGGAGAACCCGCTGGCCCAGGCCCTGCTCAGCGGTCGGGTCATCCCGGGCAAGACACTGCGGCTGGGGGCCGACAGCAACGGCCTCACCATGACCCAGTAATGGGATTGTCGATGAAAAACGCAGGCCTCGTGCCTGCGTTTTGTTTTCTGAGGGATTGAGATGCTGACGTTTTCCGTTTTGGTGGATGACGACGTTCATCTGCCTGGCTGTCTGCCCGAGCGAGGGTTGGCGCTGCTGCTGGAGTGTGACGGCCTCAGGGTGCTGTTCGACAGCGGCCGTGGCCGGGCGCTGTGCCACAACGCCGCCGTGATGGGGATCGATCTCGCCTCTCTCACCCATGTGGTGCTCTCTCACGGTCATTACGACCATGTGGGCGGGGTCGGCTCGCTGCCCGCCTATCCAAGACCCATCCCGCTCATCGCCTGTCCGGACGTGTTCTGCGAGCGGGGCTACTTCCTGTCGCTGCCCTTCTGGCGGCGCAACCTCTATCGCCTGTCGGGGGCGCTGGCTCGGGAGTCGCTGTCGGCCAGAGGCTTGCTTCCCCACTGCTCGTCCGAGCCGATGTGGCTCTCGGATCGTCTGGTGTTCCTCGGCAGCATTGTGCGGCGCGACCGGGCTGCGCCTTCGCTGCTCGGCTACATAGTGCGGGGTGGGCGGGTGGAGAAAGACCTCATCAGCGACGACTCGGCGCTGGCCTACAAGAGCGAGCAGGGGCTCATCGTCTTTATCGGCTGCGGTCACGCCGGGGTCGAGAACATCATCGAGTGGGCCAAGGAGGTGTGTGGCGACGAGCGGATCCACGCCGTCATCGGCGGCCTGCACCTGAAGTTTTCCGGCCCAGAGCGGGCGGTGGCGCTCGGAGCCTATCTGCAGGAAGAGGCGGTGGAGCGGTTGTTTGCCTGCCACTGCACCGGCAGCAGAAAGGCGGGGCTGCCGCGCCAGCACCAGATCGGGGCGGGTTTTGAGCACAGTTTTTCGGCGTAAAAAAAACGGCAATCCGAAGATTGCCGGGAGGAATGTATTCGATGCGATCTGACGTGGGTTGAGCGGATCGCAGGGGCAAGCCCCAGGGTCGGCAGGCACAGTCAGCGACCATGCCCGCCTTACAGTCAGTCGGGATACGCTCTCCACCCCGGCTGACCAGCTTCGCTATCGCGTCTGTCCCGCGCCGTGTTGCCGCGATAGGAGGACAGAGGCAATCAAATCAATTCGTTACAGCATGTCCGCAATGGCGGCCTTCATCTCGGCCGGCCAGACGCCGACCTGGACCTGACCGATGTGCTCTTTTTGCAGCAGCAGCATGGCCAGACGGGATTGGCCGATGCCGCCGCCGATGGTTTGCGGCATGCGTTCTGCCAGCAGATCCTGATGCCAGTCGTACTGCAGGCGATCCTCGTCCCCGGTGATGGCCAGCTGACGGCGCAGGGCCTCTGCGTCCACCCGGATCCCCATGGAGGAGATCTCGAAGCTGTCTTCCAGCACCGGGTTCCACACCAGGATGTCACCGTTCAGACCCGCCAGCCCCAGCTCGCTCTCGCTGCTCCAGTCGTCGTAGTCCGGGGCACGGACGTCGTGGCGTTCGCCGTGGGAGAGGGCGCCACCGATGCCGATGAGGAAGACCGCCCCCAGCTCTTTGGCGATGGCGCGCTCGCGTCCCTTGGCATCAAGGTCCGGGTAGCGGGTCAGCAGCTCTTCACTGTGCAGGAACTGAATATCCGCCGGCAGGAAGGGGGTCAGGTCGTGCTCGGCACAGACCGCGCGCTCGGTGGCCTTGATGGCGGCCCAGATGCCGCGCACCGTCTCCTGCAGATAGGCCAGATCCCGGCGCTCGCCCGGCATCACCTTCTCCCAGTCCCACTGGTCGACGTAGACGGAGTGAATGGGGCTGAGACGTTCCTCGTCCGGACGCAGTGCCTTCATGTGGGTGTAGATGCCTTCACCCGGGCCGAAACCGAAGCGACCCAGAGTCTGGCGCTTCCACTTGGCCAGGGAGTGGACCACTTCATAGCTGTGCTCCGGCAGGGTTTTCACCTTGACCTGCACTGCATGCTCGCAGCCGGAGAGGTTGTCCTGGGTGCCGTCACCGACCCGGCTCAGAATGGGGGCTTGTACCTCCATCAGGCCGAGTTGCAGTGCGAGTTGGCGGGAGAACATCTCTTTGACGAAGCTGATCTGCTGTTGGCTGCGGATGTAGTGCTGTTTCATGCTGAATTACCTGTCGTGAATCCGTTGAATGCGGTGATTCTTCAATAGAATGCCAACTAAATTCAATATTCGATAATTGAAATAGGCTTTGTGTATTTTTTTCTTCAAAATAAGCCATCAATTAATGATGAATCATTAAAAGGAGAGCAAAAAAGTGTCAGAAAATTATCGGATCGATAATCTCGATCAGGCCATCCTCTCCGCCCTGATGGAGAATGCGCGCCTGCCTTACGCCGAGCTGGCCAAACAACTGCTGGTGAGCCCGGGCACCATCCACGTGCGGGTAGAGAAGATGAAGCAGGCGGGCATCATCGAGGGAACGCGGGTGCAGGTGAACCCCAAGAAGCTGGGCTACGACGTCTGCTGCTTCATCGGGATCAACCTCAAGAGCGCCAAGGATTACCCGTCGGCCCTGGCCAAGCTGCAGGCGCTGGACGAGGTGGTGGAGGCCTACTACACCACCGGCCACTACAGCATCTTCATGAAGGTGATGACCCGCTCCATCGACGAGTTGCAGACGGTACTGATCCACAAGATCCAGACCATCGACGAGATCCAGTCCACCGAGACGCTGATTTCGCTGCAAAACCCGATCCTGCGGGATGTGAAGCCTTGAGTCGGGTGGTCTGAGGGGGGCGTAGAGACCCCTCTCCCGTGATAGACCCTGTTCGCGCAGCAGAATTCGACCCTGCGGGAGATGACACCCTGAACGGTGGATCAGGGTTCGATATAGGGGATGCCGTATTTGTCGTAGAGGGCTTTGAGCCGGCCGTCCCGCTTCATGTGCAGCAGTTCGGCATCATAGGCGGCCATCAGGGCCGGGGTGTCGGCATCGGCCCGGGAACGGGTCCAGACATTGAAGTAGGGGCTGGTCTTGAGGGGTTTTGGCAGGTAGTCGAGCTTGCCTTCCAGTCCCTCTTCTCTTATTTGGGTGAAGGCGGTGACCAGGGACATGGGCACCACGTCGATGCGACCGGCGATGAGTTTGCGCAGTTGCAGCTGGTTGATGGGGATCTCCTGGAAGTGATAGCTCGGGTCTGTCATGGCTGCCGCGAGCTCGGGGGTATAGGAGAAGTCCCGGGTGACACCGATACGCCAGGGTTTGAGATCCGTCAGATGGTCATAATGGATCCGGCCCGCGGACTCCTTGCGTATGAAGAAGTGCCAGCTATGGAGCATATGGGCCTGTTTGGGGTAGAGCAGATAGGCCTCCCGCTCCGGTTTGTAGGAGTGGGTCAGCAGCAGGTCATAGAAGCCGCTTTCGGCATTGCGGGTGAGCCTGGCCCCCGAATCGATGAGCTCAATCCTGATGGGGGTATGGAGCGTGCCGAAGATGGCGGTGACGAGATCAACGTCCAGCCCGCGAGGGTGTCCCTGTGCATCCAGCCACTTGAGAGGGGGCTCCAGGATGCCACCAATGACCAGCTCCCTGGCTGACAGCCAGCAGGGCAGCAGCAAGCAGAATACGAGCAAGCGTCGCACGTTACATCTCCTGAGCACTCGGGACGGGGTCGCATCCGGCAGGGACTGTGACCGGCACCTATCTAACTAGAGACGACCACGGATGGCAAACCCTGAAATGGGGAGGGGACAAACGAACGGTGCCGGTGGGAGGGGGGCGGGCTGCCTCGACAGGCCGCCCCGTGGCAGAGTCGGGTGGGGTGGACCAGCCACTCGCCGGCTGTGGACGGGAGGGGGGTCGGCATGACACGTGTGCGAGGTGGCCTGCCTCAGGTTGCCTGACACTGTTTCATCTGGGTGTTGAGGGCCTGCATCACCTGACGACGGCTGATGATGCCCGTCACCTTGCCTCCCTCCATCACTGGATAGACCTTGGGTCTGGCCCCGGCCATCTGGCGGGCGAGATCCACGATGTTGTCATCGGGAGAGACGAACAGCGGGGCCCGGCTCATCATATCTTCGACCAGAGTACGGGTGTCGCAGTGATAGCTGCCCGTGAGCAGGGCGGGAATGCAATCCTGCTCGGAGAGAAATCCGACGAGGTGCTGATGGTCATCCAGTACCGGCAGGCCCCCCAGGTTTGCCCGATGGAGTCTGTCCAGCGCCTCGGCCAGACCGAGGCCGGGGTGCAGTGAGTGGGTCAATGGCTGCATATGATCGCGAATTTGTAGCATGATGGTGGCTCCATGGGGGTCGATGGGGCCACTATGCCCGGTGACCGTGACAGGGGGCCAATGGGTTTTGCCTCGGACATCGATAGGTCATGGCCGATGAATGGGCCCTCCGTGCGATCCTGCATGGATCGGGGAGGGCGACAACCACAAGGAGAGGGTATGCGTGCATTGGTAACGGGCTGTGGCCGTCGCCTGGGATTCTATCTGTGCGAGCAGCTGGTGGCCGCTGGCTGGCAGGTGACGGGCAGCTATCGCAGCGAACGGCCCGAGCTGGATCGTCTGCGAGACGTGGGCGTCGAGCTGGTACAGGCGGACTTCACCCGGGAAGAGGAGGTGGGCGCCGTGGTGACGGCGCTGGCGGCCCATGAGGATCTTGCCCTGATCATCCACAATGCCTCCGCCTTCGAGCCCCAGGCGGCGGATCCTGCGGTGCAGCTGGCCCAGTTTGATCAGTTCTACCGGGTACACATGGCGGCTCCCTTCCAGCTCAACCGGGCGCTGGCCCCCGCCCTTGCCCGCCAGCCCAACGGGGGCATCATCCACATCACCGATATCTACATCCATGCCCCGGCGCCCCAGTTTGCCGCCTACGTGGCCACCAAGGCGGGAGCCCATTCCCTGGCCATGAGCTTTGCCCGCGAACTGGCACCCGCCGTGCGGGTCAACACCATAGAGCCTGGCCCCATCCTGTTTCTCGACGAGCACGGGGATGACTGGCGCCAGCAGGTGCTGGCGAAGACGCCGCTGGCGCGGGAAGGGGGTCTGGAGCCCATCTGGCAGGCGGTACAGATGCTGATGAAGAACGACTACATGACCGGGGCCAGCATCCGGGTGGACGGGGGGCGCGCCCTCGCCGTCATCTAGGGCAAGGCGGGCCGCCATGACATGAGGCGCCTTTGGGTGCCTCATGTGTGTGAACGGCTCAAGGGTGCCGGATGGCGGCGTGCCGGGAAGGGGGGCCGGGGTGGCCGTTGCCGGGAAGCAGGGCCTCGTCTTGCTGGCAGAGATGGATGGGGGCCTGGCCGATGCGCTGCTTCGCAAACACCTTGCTGCCCGGCAGGCCGAGGGTCACCTTGCCGGAGTCCACACTGCCGCCCTGATACATCTCCGCCAGCAGATCCCCCAGGTAGGCATCCACCCCGGCCTCGGCGAAGTCATCCCGTTCGCCGCAGGCCAGTATGTCGATGTCCAGTGGCCTGTCCGCCACCTTGCACAGGGGGTTGCTGCGATCCCGGCCATGGGCCAGCTCCATGGTGACAAACTCGGTCTTGAGCTGGACGGGGGAGAGGTCGCTCTGGACGACGAACAGGCAGTTGAGGAAGTCGTGGCGCGAATGCATGCCCACGGGCTTGGTCTGGATGACGGAACTCAGGTGAAGGCGACCAAAGCGGGCCAGCAATTCGGCGATGGCCTGACTGACGTGCAGGGCGGGGTCGAGATTGGATCCAATGCTACAGAGGTAAAACATGCTTTCCATTCCTTGGGTTGGGCTCGTCTGAAATATATACGCAGCTCACGGTTATGGGATTCACTATGAATTAACATGTCGTTATCTGTTGTGATCCAACGCTGATTGGCAGAAAGGAGGTTTGCATGAGCGTAGAAATGAAATGGGCACTGTTGGCCGCGTCAGGGGCCCTTGCCATGATCATTGTCATCTGTGTGGCGTCCGTCGGCCTGGCGTGAATCCGGCCTCGGTGAGCAATCAAACCGGCTTTATGGCCGGTTTTGCTTTTTGGGGCAGTGCGGATATGCTGGCTCCCCCATGACGAATCGAGACCGCAGAAGATGACCAAGGTTCGGCCCCGCTCCCTGCTCCAGGTAGTACTGATGGGCTTCGTGCTGGTGCTGATGCCCCTGGGGGGCATGATCTGGCACGACAGTCAGGCTCTCTCCCACCTGGGCCAGCTCACCAGCGACGAGATGGAACGTGCGGTGCGGGACACTCGCCGGGCGACGCTGCTCTCCACTCAGGCCATCGATCTGGAGCGCACCCTGCGCCGCTATGCGGTCCTGGGTGATGATCGCATCCTGGCCAGCTATCGGCAGCAGCTGGTGCGCTACCGGGAACTGCTCGCGACCCATCAGGACTCCATTCCGGATGCCGAGGTCTACGGGGATCTCGAGGCGGCGCTGGTCTGGCTCGACGGCCTGCAGGATCTGCGCAAGGCCAGGCAGGAGGCGACCAGCCCCCGTTTCACCGACTTCAACGAACTGAACCAGCAACTGGAGGTGGTCACCCGCAGCCAGGTGGATGATCACGTGACCCGCATGCGGGACGCCATCGTGGAGCTGAAACAGCAGATCTGGTGGGTCAGCGGCTTCGTGGTCGGGCTCAGCCTGCTGCTGGTGTTGCTCTTTACCTACCTCATCATCCACCCGGTACGTCAGATTGAGTCGCGGATCCTGAGCCTGGGCGCCGGTGTCGAACCGGATCAGCGCCCGGTGGATGGCCCGGCCGAACTGGTGCTGCTGGGGGAGCGGATCAGCTGGCTGCACGACAAGCTCAAGGAGCTGGAACAGCAGAAATACCAGTTCCTGCGCCACGTATCCCACGAGCTGAAAACCCCCCTTGCCGTGCTGCGGGAGGGGGCTGATCTGCTCTCGGAGCAGCTGGTGGGGCCCCTCAACGGGGATCAGCAGGAGATCTGCCAGATGCTGGAGGAGAACAGCCGCCGTCTGCAGACCCTGATCGAGCGGCTGCTCGACTTCAACCGCCTCAGCCAGCAGGAGGTGTTCACCCTGTCCGAGGTGCCCCTGGCGCCCTTGTTGTCAGACTTGTCCGAAGAGTACCGGCTCGCGCTGGAATCCAAGCAAATCAGTGTACACTTGCCGCCCGAGCCCATCAGCCTGCGGGCAGAGCCCTACCGCCTGCGACTCATCCTCGACAATCTATTTTCCAACGCGGTCAGCTATGGCGCCAGGGGCGGACAGATCTGGATCCGCGCCGGGGCGGGAGCGGGCGGCGGCTGGCTGGAGGTGGCCAACGAAGGGCCTGTCATCCCGCCAGACGAGCGGGAGCGCATCTTCGAGCCCTTTGAACAGGGCAGCATAGTGCGCCAAGGATTGCTGAAAGGCTCCGGCATGGGCCTCTCCATTGCCCGTGAGTCTGCCATGAGCCTGGGCGGCGAGCTCAGACTCATCGAGGATGCCCAGGCGGATGTCTGTTTCCGGCTGGATTTGAACGTGCGCCCGAGCTGACGGGCGTGGCGGCGACCCCGCAGGTGCGGGTGGCGCCTTGACACCGAATATTGAGAGGAGCGGGCAGGTGCCTCTTCCCCACCAGGATCTGAAGTGACATTCAAGATGAAACGATTTGTGATTCCCGTATTGATGATAGGCCTGCTCGCTGGCTGTTCCCTGCTGCCTTCTACCAGCCTCACCGAGCCTTCCCAGGAGGCGATTGCCAGGCGGATGGAGTTTGCCAACAAGGAGATGCAGGTGCGCCTGCAATACTCGGACTGGCTGCTGGCCAGCCATCCCCAGCAGCGGATGCAGGAGCGCCAGCGACTGGCCGGCGCCACCGACCTCGAGAGCCGGGTCAGCCTGGCCATGGTCAACACCCACCCGTCCGAATCGGTGGCCAGCCGCCGGGCCGGGCTGGATCAGCTGAAGGCTCTGTTGCCGGAGCTCGGTCTCGATGCCCAGGCCTTCCTGCGCAGCTGGATCGCCCTCGGGGAGGAGCTGCTGGTGCGAGACAGCCGCCGCGACGATCAGAGTCAGGAGGTGAAGCGTCTGCGCCAGCAGATAGAGCAGCTCTCCGCCATCGACGAGCAGCTCAACCAGCGTAAGCTCAATGGGGGAGGTCAGCCATGACAGCTCCGGACCGCGCCATAATGACCGCGTTTTTCGCCAAGAGGGGGTGAGAGCATGAGCCGTATTCTGCTGGTGGACGATGATGCCAGCCTGCTCAAGCTGATGAGCATGCGCCTGCGCAGCCAGGGTTACGAGGTGGATACCGCCGACAGCGCCGAAGGAGCGCTGGACAGGCTGCGCCAGCAACGGGCCGACCTGGTGCTGAGCGATCTGCGCATGGGGGGCATGGACGGGCTGGCGCTGTTCGAGCGGATCCAGTCCCAGTGGCTCGGCATGCCGGTGATCATCATGACCGCCCACGGCACCATTCCCGACGCCATCCAGGCGACCCGCTCCGGGGTATTCAGCTTCCTCACCAAGCCCATCGACAAGGACGAGCTGCTGGTCACCATAGAACATGCTCTCAGCCTGACCCGTCCGAAGCAGCAGCAGGAGTGGCAGTCCCTCATCCAGACGCGCAACCCGCAGATGGAGCAGTTGCTGATCCAGGCGAGCAGCATCGCCACCATGGACGTGCCCGTGCTGATTCTGGGCCCCTCCGGCGCCGGCAAGGGGGTGATGACCCAGGCGCTGCACCAGGCCAGCCACCGCCGCGACAAGCCGCTGCATACCATCAACTGTGCGGCTCTGCCCTGGCCCGCGCTGGACTTGCAGCTGTTCGGCGAGGATGGCCAGTCCGGCCTGTTTGCCGAGGCCAAAGGCGGCACCCTCTTCCTCGACGAGATAGGGGATCTGTCGGAGTCACTCCAGGCCAAGTTGCTCCAGGTGCTGGCGGAGTATGGTCAGGGCACCCCCGAGGTGCGAGTCATCAGCTCCAGCCATCAGGATCTGGTGACCGCTATGGAAGAGGGGCGTTTTCGCGAGGATCTCTTCTACCGCCTCAACGTGGCCAACATCACCCTGCCGCCGCTGAGCGCCCGCAGCGAGGACATCCCCCTGCTGGCCCGTCAGGCGCTGGACGATTACCGCAACCGTCACCCCGATTGCGCCGCCCTCGGCTTCTCGCCGGAGGCGCTGGCCCTGCTGGCCGCCGCGGCCTGGCCGGGCAACGTGCGCCAGCTCTGCGGGGTGGTGGAGCAGCTCGCGAGCCTCTGCTGCAGCCCGGTGATAGGCGCGGCCATGGTGGAGTCGGCCCTGAGTGGCGGCGGTGGCGGCATTCCCTCGTTCAACGAGGCGCGGGCCGAGTTTGAAAAGGAGTACCTGATCCGGCTGCTGCGCACCACGGAAGGCAATGTGACCCTGGCGGCCAACATGGCGGGGAGAAACCGCACCGACTTCTACAAGCTGCTGAATCGGCACGGCATCGAGGCGGCCAACTTCAAGTCGAAGGGATAGAAGGGATAAATGACAGAGGGGCGGCCCGTCGATGAC
>NZ_JBFODD010000036.1:0-12990 GCF_040908115.1 Aeromonas sp. R7-1
AAAAATGATTTCGATGGGTCGTTAGCTCAGTCGGTAGAGCAGTTGACTTTTAATCAATTGGTCGCTGGTTCGAATCCAGCACGACCCACCATCATTTCAGTCATATCCCAGGTCGTTTAGCTCAGCTGGGAGAGCACCTCCCTTACAAGGAGGGGGTCACTGGTTCGAGCCCAGTAACGACCACCATATTGAAAAGCCCGCAGCGATGCGGGCTTTTTCGTTTCCGTCTCCCATCAGGTTCGCAGTCGATCCAGCTCGCTTGCCAGGGTGGTGGCCGCCTGTTCCAGTGCCTCGCTCAGGCGCTGGCTGGCATTGGCCTCTTGTCCCAGGGTGGTGGCGGCGTCACCGATGCGCATCAGGTTCTGGTTGATGGTGTCGCTCACGGCACTCTGCTGCTCGGCGGCGGTCGCTACCTGGCTGATGTGATCATGGATCTGCTGGATCTGGGTGACCACCTGATTGAGTGCCTCGAAGGCCTGCTCCGTGCCTTCAACCGTGCTCACCGAGCGGGCGATCCCCGTGCTCATCAACTGCTGGCTGCTGGTGACCTCGGTTTGCAGGCTGCCGATGAGCTGCCCTATCTCGTCGGTGGATGAGCGGGTCTTGTTGGCCAGCGCCCTCACCTCGTCCGCCACGACGGCAAAACCCTGCCCATGTCGCCGGCCCGCGCCGCCTCGATGGCTGCGTTGAGGGCCAGCAGATTGGTCTGTTCGGCAATGGCCCGGATCACATCGAGAATGTGGCTGATATTGGTGCTGCGCTGGGCGACCTGGGCGACCGCCTTGTCGGCCTGATGCATGTCCTCGACCAGGGTATGGATCTCGCTGCGGGCCCTGCTCAATGTCTGCTGGGCCGTGCTGACATGGTGGGTCGCCGCTTCCGACTCCTGCGCCGCCTGTTCCGCATAGCCCGCCACGCTGACTGCCGTGGTGCTCATCTCGTGCATGGCGCTGACCACGCTCTCCAGCTCCAGGCTCTGATCATCCAGGCTGCTGCGCATGGCATCGGCCGTCTGCTTCATGCCCCTGGCCTGCTGATGCACCTGTTGCCCAATCTGCTTGCTGCCCTGCACCATGGCCCTCAGCTTGCCGAGGAAGGCATTGAGATGCCTGCCCAGCTCGATGAGCTCCTGGTGGGTGTCGATGCGCATCTGCTGGGTCAGGTCGCCCTCATTGCTGGCGAGGTGGGAGACGTGGCGGCTGATGAGGGAGAGGGGCGCCGTGATGGTCTGGATGAACCAGACAAGCAGCCCCAGGGCCACCAGGGTGATGACAACGATGGCAACCAGCTGCTGCTGCTGGGTCGCCTGCAACAGGCTGCCGAGCTGCTGGCTGATGGTATTGGCCTGGCTGAGGGCGAGGGCCTTGGGCACCTTGATCATCAGCCACCACTGGTTGTCGGCAGCCTCGATCCGTATGGGCTGCTGCAAGATGAAATCGCTGTCGGTATCGGCGGGGCGTCCATTCGGGGCAACCAGTCCGGCCTCTGTCAGGGGACGCCCCAGTTTGTCCGAATGGCGGTTGCTGCCGACGATGAAGCCCGCCTTGCTGACCAGGGTGACCTCGGCCTGGTTGTCATAGAGGCTCTTGCCAAGGTGCTCGGCCAGTTGCTGGAAGATGGGCAGGTTCATGTCGACCCCGGTGATCCCGGCAAACTTGCCATCCTTGAGGACGGGCACCGTCAGGCTGGTCATCAGCATCTTCTGGCCAGGGCTTATCTCGTAGAGGTAGGGTTCCATCAGGCAGGGGCGACGAGTCTCGCGACCGCAGAGATACCACTCGCTGTTGCGAATGCCGAATTCATTGCGCGAGGTGTCGAACTTGGCGTCACTGGTGGCGGCATCTATGGTCTGTTGCGCGATGTTTCCGTTCTGTTCCCGGGTGAAGTAGACCTCGAGACTGCCCTTACCGGCAACCGAATGGCTGGCGCCCGTCTGCCAGTCGGCGTCCTGTCCGTCGTAACCGTTGGGTTCGAACTGGGCGTAGATGGAGCTGATCCCGTTTGCCTGGCGCAGGCGGCTGCCAAGCAGGAGCTCCACTTGTGGGCGACTCAGCCGCTGGTCCGGCTGGGCCATGCTTCCTTCAAGCTGCGCCGCCATGCCGAGCGGTATCTGATAGGCCTGCTGCAACTGGTCTTCGATCTGCACGGCATACCGCTCTGCCTGGAATTGCAGGGAACGGGAAACCTCCTGCTCCAGGGCGCCACGGGTCTGCGCCATGATGTCATCGCGCAGGCCGTTCAGCGAGGAGGACTGTATCCATGTCATGGCGACGCCACTGGCGAGAAAAAGTCCCAGCGTGAGCAACAACAACTTGGTCTTGAGCGAACGTTGTTTCATTCGACAACTCCTTTTGGCAAGAATGACAACGATATGGTCGGAGCGGGTCCTGACAGTTGTACTGTACTGGATTTGTTGATGGGTTTGTGCACGGCTTCTGGTTATAATTTTGGCCTTCCCGAGCGTTGATGGAACAGTCGCAATGAGCAATGCACTGAGCAGTATTCCGCCGGTAGTCGAGATGGACTACCCCTTCCCGGCCAAACCACAGCCCCTGACTCCCGAGCAGAAGGCGACCCTGATCGCCGAGATCAAGGTGCTGCTGCAGGCGCGCCAAGCCGTGCTGGTTGCCCATTACTACACGGATCCCGAGATCCAGGCCCTGGCAGAAGCCACCGGTGGCTTCGTGGGTGACTCCCTCGAGATGGCCCGCTTCGGGCGCGACCATGCAGCCCAGACCCTGATCGTGGCCGGTGTGCGCTTCATGGGAGAGACCTCCAAGATCCTGAGCCCCCACAAGCGGGTGCTGATGCCGACGCTGGAGGCCGAGTGCTCGCTTGATCTGGGTTGTCCCATCGACCAGTTCTCCGCCTTTTGCGATGCCCACCCCGATCACATCGTGGTGGTCTATGCCAATACCTCGGCAGCGGTGAAAGCACGGGCCGACTGGGTGGTCACCTCCAGTATTGCGCTGGAGATCGTCGAACATCTGGACAGTCAGGGTCACAAGATCATCTGGGGCCCGGACAGACACCTCGGCGCCTACATCGAGAAGAAGACGGGGGCCGAGATGCTGCGCTGGCAGGGTCACTGCATCGTGCACGACGAGTTCAAGGCCAAGGCGCTGCGCGAGCTCAAGGCCCAGAACCCGGATGCCGCCGTGCTGGTGCACCCGGAGTCCCCGGCCTCCGTCATCGAGCTGGCGGATGCGGTGGGGTCCACCAGCCAGCTCATCAAGGCCGCCAAAGAGCTGCCCCAGCAGAAACTGATCGTGGCGACCGATCGCGGCATCTTCTACAAGATGCAGCAGGCCTGCCCGGAGAAAGAGATGGTGGAGGCGCCCACCGGCGGCGATGGTGCCACCTGCCGCAGCTGCGCCCACTGCCCCTGGATGGCGATGAACGGCCTAGTGGCCATCAAGGAAGCCCTGACCGACGGTGCCGAGCGTCACGAGATCCATGTGGATGAGGCACTGCGTCTCAAAGCGCTTGTCCCGCTCGACCGCATGCTGGATTTCGCCGCCGAGCTCAAGCTCAAGACCCAGGGCAACGCCTGACTGACTCTGATGGCAAGATGCAAAGAGGGCTCCCGCGGGAGCCCTCTTTATTTATCCGTCAGCCGTATCGTCAGATGATGACGGTGGAGAAGCTGTGCTCCTCGTCGGGCGCGACGGTGATCCCGTCCTCGGCGGTGATGGCCGCCTCGACACAGAGCATGGTGCGATAACCGTCGTCACTCATGTCGGCCATGGCGCTGGCCCCTTCCTGCCAGGGGGTCCAGACCACCACGCTGTCGTGGTTGCCGCTGACCACCCGGGTGGTGCGCTCACCATCCTGCACGCTGACCATGGCATCGGGCTGGCGGTAGATGCGATCCATGGCTGCGGTGACGGTCAGCGCTCCCTGTTGCAGTTCGTTTCGGCCGGTCAGCTTGTCCAGATAGGGTTCGCCGAGGCCGGTCACGGTTACCGCTTCCGGCGCACTGATCTGCAGGTAGGTGTGCAGGGCGGCATTGTAGGTGAGCGCTGACTTGCCGGTGTTGCGGGTGGTCAGCACCAGGGAAAGCTCTTTGCCGACCAGTACGTCCAGCTCCAGCTCGAAGGCATGGGGCCAGAGTGTCCTGCTGGCATCGTTGTCACGCAGGGAGAGGTGGACGAGTGTGCCATCCCCGTGATCGGAGACCCCATCCAGCGTCCACAGGCAGTTGCGTGCGAAGCCATGAGCCGGCTTGCCGCTGCCAACGCGAGCGGGGGAGGGGCCGAACCAGGGCCAGCAGAGGGGAATGCCGCCGCGAATGGGCTTGCTGCCATCCAGTATCGCCTTGTCGCTGAGCCAGAGAGAGGCCGGCTCACCATGGCGTTGGTAACGCAGCACATGGGCGCCAAACAGGCTTATCTCGGCCCTGGCGTGCTCATTGTCTATGGTCAGCAGGGGCAGGCCATCCTGGCTCAGGGTGCAGTGGGCAGTCAGCGTACGTGTCGGTGTCATAAAGGCTCCAGTGCTCGGGGACATTCAGAAAGGGTCCGTGATTCAGAATACAAAAAGGCGGCCATTGGCCGCCTTTTTTCAAGCTACGCGATTGCGCATCCCAAATTACTTGGAGATGTGAGCGATCAGGTCCAGAACCTTGCTGGAGTAGCCCATTTCGTTGTCGTACCAGGAGACGACTTTCACGAAGGTCTTGTTCAGCTGGATACCAGCCTTGGCATCGAACACGGAAGTCTGACGCTCACCCAGGAAGTCGGTGGAAACCACTTCGTCTTCGGTGTAGCCCAGCACGCCCTTCATGGCGCCTTCGGAGGCAGCCTTCATGGCCTGGCAGATTTCAGCGTAGGACGCTTCTTTCTTCAGGTTGACGGTCAGGTCAACAACGGACACGTCCGGAGTCGGCACGCGGAAGGCCATGCCGGTCAGCTTGCCGTTCAGTTCCGGGATGACCACGCCAACAGCCTTGGCAGCACCGGTAGAGGACGGGATGATGTTCTGAGCCGCACCGCGGCCACCGCGCCAGTCTTTGGCAGACGGACCATCAACGGTCTTCTGGGTAGCAGTGGTAGCGTGAACGGTGGTCATCAGGCCGGATTCGATACCGAAGGTATCGTTCAGAACCTTGGCGATGGGGGCCAGGCAGTTGGTGGTGCAGGAAGCGTTGGAAACGATGTCCTGGCCAGCGTAGGAATCCTGGTTGACGCCCATGACGAACATCGGGGTAGCGTCTTTGGACGGACCGGTCAGTACGACTTTCTTGGCACCGGCAGCGATGTGCTTGCGAGCGGTTTCGTCGGTCAGGAACAGACCGGTGGCTTCGGCAACAACGTCAACACCGATTTCGCCCCATTTCAGGTTGGCCGGGTCACGTTCAGCGGTAACACGTACGGTTTTGCCGTTGACGATCAGGTTGCCGTCTTTGACTTCAACAGTGCCCTTGAAGCGACCGTGAGTGGAGTCGTACTTCAGCATGTAAGCCATGTAGTCAACGTCGATCAGGTCGTTGATACCAACCACTTCGATGTCAGCACGCTCAGCGGCCAGACGGAAAACGAAACGACCGATACGGCCAAAACCGTTAATACCTACTTTGATAGTCATAATTGGTTACCTAACTGTTCAGTAGTCAAAGAAAATTCCGTTTGTAAATTTACTAGAACTCCCTCGCGAGTCAACCAACAATCTGCGCGAAATTGCGCTATATCATGAAAAACTGTGAAATTTATTTTCGGTTTATGTAACTGGCTACCAACTTTTGTTGAATGCATCATCAGCAAAGTCGGTGGCAGAGAACAACAATAGTGCCTGCCCGGTCACACATCCAGCCGGGGAGATATGTAAAAATGTGCGCGGTTTAGCATGGCCAAAGAGCCACTGTTCAAGTACCAACCATAAAAATTAATCACAAAATAGCGTAGACAGAATCCACAGCGGGAATTCTCAAACTATGACCACCCTGATTGAACAGCTGGCTGCCGCCAAAGGCATTGCCAGTGAGTATGTTGATGCCTGGGGCCAGCCGGCCCTGGTATCGGAAGAGAGCAAGGCCGCCATGCTGGGCGCCATGGGCTACCGCGTCGATGACGAGGCCGCCCTGTCCGAACAGCTTGAGCAGGAGCACCGCCAGCACTGGCTGCGCGCGCTGGATCCCGTGATGGTGGTACGCAGCGGCGACGCCGTTACTCTTGAGGTTCGCCTCCCCATCGAATTCGTCAACGATGCCCTCACCTGGCAGCTCCAGCAGGAGCAGGGTGCAGTGCTGTCCGGTCAACTCACTCCCATCGAGGGTGAGCTGGTCGGGGTGGCCGAGTTCGAGGAGATGGAGTGTCAGGCCTATCGCGTCACCCTGGATGTGCAGCCTGCGCTGGGTTATCACCAGCTCATCCTGCTGGAAGAGGGCAATGACGAGCCGCTGGCCACCATGCGTCTCATCGTTGCCCCCAAGTCCTGCTACAAGCAGGCGCCCATCGCCAATGGTCGCAAGGTGTGGGGCCCGAGCGTCCAGCTCTACTGCCTGCGCAGCCGCCACAACTGGGGCATCGGCGATTTCAGCGATCTCGGCCAGCTGGTTGAGAATGCCGCCGCCTGGGGAGCCCACTTCGTCGGTCTCAACCCCATTCATGCCCTCTATCCGGCGAACCCGGAGAGTGCCAGCCCCTACAGCCCCTCTTCCCGTCGCTGGCTCAACGTCGCCTATATCGACGTGGAAGCGGTGCCCGAATTCCTGGGCAACGATCGCCTGAAAGCGGAGGTGGCGAGCCCGGCCTTCCAGCAGCACCTCACCTCCCTGCGGGTCAAGGACAACGTGGATTACACCGGCGTCATCCAGACCAAGATCGGGATGCTGCGCCAGGTGTTCGACCAGGCCAGCTTCAGCGCCGAGCGTCAGGCTGCGTTAGATGCCTTCGTGGCTGCCGGCGGTGACAGCCTGCAACAGCAGGCAGCGTTTGACGCCCTGCAGGCCCACTTCTATGCCAAGGGCGAGAATGCCTGGGGCTGGCCGGTCTGGCCCGAGGCGCTGCGCGATTACCACAACCCCGAAGTGGCGGCCTGGATGGCCGAGCACCAGCAGGATGTGGCCTTCTATCTCTATCTGCAGTTCCTGGCTGACGAGCAGCTGGCCCGGGCCGATGCCCGCGCCAAGGCCGCCGGCATGGTGATGGGGATCTACCGGGATCTGGCGGTCGGCGTCTCCGAAGGTTCCACCGAGATCTGGGCAAACCGGGATCTCTACTGCCCGAAAGCCTCGGTCGGTGCACCGCCCGACATTCTTGGCCCCCTCGGCCAGAACTGGGGCCTGCCCCCCATGAACCCGAACCAGCTGTTCGAGGCCGCCTACCAGCCCATGGTGGATCTGTTCCGTGCCAACATGCGCTCCTGCGGCGCCCTGCGCATCGACCACGTGATGGCCTTGCTGCGCCTGTGGTGGGTGCCGCCCGGAGAGTCCGCCGCCAAGGGGGCCTACATCTATTACCCGGTGAACGATCTGCTGGGGATCCTGGCCCTCGAGTCCCACCGCAACCAGTGTCTGCTGATCGGCGAGGATCTCGGTACCGTGCCGGAGGGGATCGACGTGACCCTGAAAGAGAACGGCGTCCACTCCTACAAGGTGTTCTTCTTCGAGCGTTCCAAGGACGATGGTGGCTTCATCTCCCCGGCGCACTACGCCGAGCAGGCGATGTCCGCCCTGACCACCCACGACATGCCGACCCTCAAAGGCTTCTGGCACTGCGACGATCTGGCGCTGGGACGCGAACTGGGCCTGTACCCGGATGAAGACGTACTCAAGACCCTGTATGCTGATCGCCACCAGGCCAAGCAGCGGATCCTTGACAGCCTGCATGCTCATGGGGTCATCTCTGGCAATATCAGTCACGACGTGAACTGGGTCGGCATGAATACCGAGCTCAACCACGGTCTGCAACTGCACATGTCCCGCGGCAGCTGTGCCCTGTTCAGCACCCAGCTCGAAGACTGGCTGGAGATGGACAAGCCGGTCAACGTGCCGGGTACCAGCTACGAGTACCCCAACTGGCGTCGCAAGCTCTCCCGGGATCTGGAGGATATCTTCGCCGACGAGGCGCTCAAGAATCTGGCGGGCAAGATGAGCCGGGCCCGTGACGAGGCCAGCCGTTGAGCCTTGAACGCCAACATGTGACTCACTTTCATCCGCTTCGGCTTCGGCCGAAGCGGATGTTCAGCCATCAAAGGAAATGTCGATGCCCGTTGAACGTTTGGTTGCCGCCCGCTGTGCCGATCCCTTCTCCCATCTAGGCCTGCTGGCCAATCCGGATGGGCCAGGCCTGAAACTCACCGCCTGGTTGCCCGATGCACTCGAGGTCCGGGTCAGGGATCTCAAGTCAGGCAAGATAGTTGCCACCCTGACCGCCGCTGACGAAGCGGGCCTCTTTGAAACTGTTTTCACCCGCCGCAAGAATCCCTTCCCCTACCAGCTCATCGCGACCTACGCCGACGCCAGTGCCGACATCATCGACCCCTATCAGTTCCAGGCTGCCGCTTGGGAAGGGCTGGCGGAACTCACCTGGCAACCGGAAAACCTCTACCACACCCTCGGCGCCCAGTTGCGCACCGTGACGCACCTCGGCCAGCAGGTGGAAGGGGTACGCTTTGCCGTCTACGCGCCGAGCGCCACGGCGGTGAGCCTCATCGGCGATTTCAACTTCTGGGATGGCCGCCGTCACCCCATGCAGCGCAGCCAGTGCGGCCACTGGGTGCTGTTCGTGCCGGGGCTCAAGGCCGGGGATCGCTACAAATTCGAACTGAAAGACCCGGCGGGCAACCGCCTGCCCCACAAGAGCGACCCGGTAGGCTTCTACAGCGAGCAGTACCCCTCGTTCGCCTCCGTGGTCTATGACCACGGCCAGTACCAGTGGCAGGACGCCGCCTGGCGCGAGAGTCAGCTCAATGACAAGCGCGAGCAGCCCCTCTCCATCTACGAGCTGCACGTGGGCTCCTGGAAGCGTCACTCCAACGGCGACAGCCTGAGCTGGCGCGAGCTGGCGGTGGAACTGGTGGATTACATCAAGGAGATGGAGTACACCCACATCGAGCTGCTGCCGGTCTCCGAGCACCCCTTCAGCGGCTCCTGGGGCTACCAGCCGGTGGGCATGTTCTCCCCCACCAGTCGCTACGGCACGGCCGACGATTTCAAATACTTCGTGGATCAGTGCCACCAGGCGGGGATCGGCGTGATTCTGGATTGGGTGCCCGCCCACTTCCCGTCCGATGCCCACGGCCTGGCCCGCTTCGACGGCACGCCGCTCTACGAGTACGAAGATCCGCGCCGTGGCTGGCACCCGGACTGGAACTCCTACATCTATGACTTCGGTCGCGACACCGTGCGCCAGTTCCTGGTGGCCAGCGCCCTGTTCTGGCTCGACAAGTTCCACATCGACGGCCTGCGGGTGGATGCGGTCGCCTCCATGCTCTATCTGGATTATTCCCGCAACGCCGGTGAGTGGGTGCCCAACGTCGATGGCGGCAACCACAACTACGAGGCGATCAGCCTCTTGAAGTGGACCAACGAGGAGGTGTACGGCAAGTACCCCCACGCCATGACCATCGCCGAGGAGTCCACCGCCTTTGCCGGGGTCTCCCGTCCCACCTTCCTCGGCGGCCTGGGGTTTGGCTTCAAGTGGAATATGGGCTGGATGCACGACACCCTCAGCTACATGCAAAAAGAGCCCATTCACCGTCGCTACCACCACAACGACATGACCTTCTCCATGGTGTACCACTATGACGAGAACTTCATTCTGTCCCTCTCCCACGACGAGGTGGTCCACGGCAAGCACTCCCTGCTCTACAAGATGCCGGGGGACGAGTGGCAGCAGGCCGCCAACCTGCGCGCCTACATGGGCTTCATGTATGCCCACCCCGGCAAGAAGCTCAACTTCATGGGCACCGAGATCGCCCAGAGCAACGAGTGGAATCACGATGCCCAGCTGCCCTGGCACCTGTTGCAGTACCCCAGGCACGGCGGCCAGCAGCGGCTGATCCGGGATCTCAACCACCTCTATCGTCATGAACCTGCCTTGTATCAGGCGGATTATGAACAGGGAGGTTTCCGCTGGCTGGATCATCAGGACGCGGACAACAGCATCTTCGCCTGGCTGCGGGCCGACAAGCTGGGGGCCCATCCGCTGGTGGTGGCCTGCAACTTCACCCCGGTGCCGCGCATCGGTTACCGTCTCGGGGTGCCGGCTGCCGGTCGCTATCGGGTGGTGCTCAACACCGACAGCGAGCATTACTGGGGCAGCAACTATGATGTGGGTCTGGTCTTCGTCGCCGAGGCGACCCCCTGGCAGGGGATGGCACACAGCCTGGTGCTGGACTTGCCGCCGCTCGCGACCTTGTTCATCAAACAGGAGTCCTGATGTTTGAAATGGAAAACGGGGTAGATCACCCGCTTGGCGCTCGTCTGGACGAGACGGGCTGCCACTTCTGTGTCTGGGCTCCCCAATCGGACAAGGTAGAGCTCTGCCTGTTCGACGAAGAGGAGCAGGAGCTGGCGCGTCTCCCCTTGCCCGGTCGGCGCGGCCAGTACTGGTTCGGCCACGTGCGCGGGGTCAAGGCCGGTCAGCGCTATGGCTACCGGGTGCATGGCTCTCCCCAGGAGGGGTTGCTGTTCGACCCGGACAAGCTGCTGATAGACCCCTACGCCCGGGCGCTCAGCCGTGCCACTCACTGGGACGATGCCCTCTACGAGGGGGACAGCGCGGCCATGGTGGGCAAGTCGGTGGTGGTGGACGATGCCTTCGACTGGCAGGGGGTCGGCAAGCCCGGCATCCCGCCGGAGCGGGTCGTGCTCTACGAGACCCACGTCAAGGGGTTCACCCGCCAGCACCCCGGCATCCCCAAGGCGCTGCAGGGCACCTATCTGGGCATCAGCCACCCGCTGATGATCGAGCATCTGCAGGGGCTGGGGGTGACCTCGGTCCAGCTGATGCCGGTGGCGGCCTTCATGTCCGAGCCCAGGCTCGAGCAGCTGGGGCTGACCAATTACTGGGGCTACAATCCCATCGCCTTCTTCGCGCCCGAACCGCGCTACGGGGCGAAGGATGCGGTGACCGAGTTCAAGACCATGGTGCGCGAGCTGCACCGGGCGGGGCTCGAGGTGATCCTGGACGTGGTCTACAACCACACCGCCGAGTCGGGCTTCGACGGCCCCATGCTCTCCCTCAAGGGGTTTGACAACGCGGGCTACTACGCCTTCGAGTCGGGGGCCCACGGTCCGGATTACCATCGCCACGCCAACGTCACCGGCTGCGGCAACAGCGTCAATCTGGATCACCCCAATACTCTGCGACTGGTGCTCGATGCCCTGCGCTACTGGGTCACCGAGATGCAGGTGGACGGTTTCCGCTTCGATCTGGCGGTCACCCTGGCGCGGGAAGCGGGGGAGTTCGATCCCATGAGCGCCTTCTTCAAGGCCATGATGGCGGATCCCGTGCTGGCGCGGGTCAGGCTCATCGCCGAACCCTGGGACATCGGCCCCTTCGGCTATCGTCTCGGCCAGTTTCCGAGCCAATGGCTGGAGATCAACGATCGTTACCGCGACACGGTGCGCGCCTTCTGGCGCGGGGATGCGGGCAAGATGGGGGATTTTGCCACCCGTCTGGTGGGCTCGCGGGATCTCTTCCCGAAGAACTGGCGCTCCCCCCATACCAGCGTCAACTACCTCTGCTATCACGACGGCTTCACCCTCGAGGACCTGGTCTCCTACAACCAGCGCCACAACCAGGCTAACGGCGAGGACAACCGGGACGGTCACGGCAACAACCTCTCCAGCAACCACGGGGTGGAGGGGCCGACCCTGGACCCGCGCATCAACAACCTGCGCCAGCAGCAGAAGCGCAACCTCATCGCCACCCTGCTGCTGTCACAGGGGACGCCCCACTTCCTGGCCGGGGACGAGATGGGCCGCAGCCAGCTCGGCAACAACAACGCCTACTGTCAGGACAACCAGATAAGCTGGGTGAACTGGCAACTGCGCCCGGAGGACGAACGGCTGCTCGCCTTCACCCGCCAGATGATGGCGCTGCGGGCGGAGTCCGGGGTCTTCTCCAACCTGCAACTGAGCGACGACGGCTGGAACGGCAAGGCGACCAGCTGCCACCAGGTGAACTGGTATCACCCGGACGGCCATCAGCTCACCGATCAGGACTGGCACGCCCCCATGGGGCAGGCGTTTGCCATGGACATCGGCATGATCGGCTGCACCGGGGAGCGCTGGTACGTGCTGTTCAACGCCAGCGACTATGACATCCAGTTCCGCCTGCCGCCGCCGGGGGAGGGCATGGAGTGGATCCAGACCATCGACACCGCCACCAACGACGGCCTGCCCTTCCTGCCGGACGACATCAAGCGGCAGGTGGCGGTGGGGCGTGCCCACTCCCTCAAGCTGCTGGAGCGGGTCGCCCTCCCGGCGGCGGTGCTGGCGAGTGAAGGGGTGGTGGCAGCGGATGTTGTCGCCGTGTTGCCAACGGGATCACAGTTCCCGCTGGCGGGGTAGAGCCAGGCGCCCTGACTGGGTATGCTGGGCACCGTTATCAGTGGTGAGGAGCCGGAATGAGCAGTAACAACCCTGAACAGTGGCGCGACAAGCTGAGTGCAGAGCAGTTCCACGTCTGCTGGGAGAAAGGGACCGAGCGTCCCTACAGCGGTGCCCTGCTGCACAACCGCAAGAGCGGCGATTACCACTGCGTCTGCTGCAAGCAGGTGCTGTTCCACTCAGGAGCCAAGTTCGACGCGGGCTGCGGCTGGCCCTCGTTCGACCGGGCCATCGAGGGGACGGTGACCTACACCGAGGACAACAGCCACGGCATGAAGCGGGTGGAGATCACCTGCAGTCAGTGCGGCTCCCACCTCGGCCACGTCTTCCCCGACGGGCCGACCGAGACCGGCCAGCGCTACTGCGTCAACAGCCTGAGCCTGGATTTCGAGCCCGACGCCTGATCCCCGACACGACCAGCGGCGCCTCCC